>JAFAVN010000575.1 GCA_019242435.1 Verrucomicrobiota bacterium
TCAGAAGCTCTCTCAGGCTGAAGATTTCGACTTCCTGCACCGGATTGTCGATGGCTACTCGCAGATCCGCAGGTATGCCCCGGCGTTTTTGGAAGCGCTACATTTTGACGCGGCGCCGGCAGCTCGTGAGATTGCAGCTGCCGTCGAAGCCATCAAAACTCTTTACGCCGACAATGCTCGCAAAGTACCCGGCGATGCGCCCGTTGGCTTCGTGCGAAAACGGTGGCACGATCTTGTTTTCACCGATGGTGGTCTGGACCGACGGTTCTATGAGCTATGCGCACTGGCCGAACTC
Source organism: Verrucomicrobiota bacterium (assembly GCA_019242435.1). Taxonomy (GTDB): domain Bacteria; phylum Verrucomicrobiota; class Verrucomicrobiia; order Chthoniobacterales; family JAFAMB01; genus JAFAVN01. The sequence goes on from JAFAVN010000575.1 coordinate 296, forward strand.
AAGAATGCGTTGCGCTCCGGCGATGTTTGGGTACAGGGCTCGAGGCAGTTTAGGGACTTCGACGAATACTTGATACGACTCCAGGAATTCAGGGCGTTGCTTCAACAAGGGGGACTGGGCCTGGCCATTACGACCGAATGTGAGCAGTACCCTGGTGAACGGCTGCTCCTACTTCAACAACAGCTCGAGAATGTCGATCGCATTGCCCAAGCCGCAAGTTATAAATGCCACAGTTCGCGACGCGACCTACGTGCTGGACGGCCTGCTCTACCATGAATCCGACCTGCGGATCGAAGAGCATTACACCGATACAGCTGGCTTTACCGATCATGTATTCGCTCTAATGCATCTCCTCGGCTATCGCTTTGCTCCGCGCATCCGCGACCTCGCTGATCGAAGGCTTTATATTCCGGACTCTCGGAAAGAGTACCCCGCGCTGAGTGGCTTAATCGGCGGCGTCCGCTGGGAAGATCTTCTTGAATGAGAACGCAAAAGGCGACTCGCCGTGCTTCCGTAGGTGATCGAGCCTGGCCTTCGCATCCTCCATGCTTGGAACAGAGCCCGGGGCCGTCCACCACAGCGCGAGATAGTAGGTATCGAGCTGCTCAAACCAATTTTCTCGCTGTCGGATAAATTCGACATGGTGAGTCCGATAGACAAATGCTTTGAGTGCCTCGGCGGTCTCCCACACTGACAAGTTAATCAGCAATCGATCGTCGTTATACGGCCGGAAAGCGGTGGCATCGCCAGCCTCGGTCTGGAGGCGCCAAACAAATCCGGGGCTGGAATCGGCCAGTGCATTGATTGGCTCCAAACCGCTAACGAAACCGGCCATGAGCGGATCGGTCAATGGTGCCCGAACGCGCCCAACATTAACCTGAGCGAGATGCCAACGGGCGAGGCGGTCCATATAGATCAGGGAAGAATATTGTAAATTGCCGGTTGCCCCGTTTAAAAAACGGGGGTTAACTGTTGTATACCGGTATACAGCACTATGAGTTTGCGTTTGTCAAATCGATCTTTCGCCAGCGCCGCTGATCAAGTCGCCGACGCATTGCGTCTAGCCATTTTTCGCGGCGACCTCTCCCCCGGCCAGGCCATCCCTCAGGAAGAAATCGCCGAACGTTTCGGCGTCAGCCGGATCCCGGTCCGCGATGCTATGAATCAGTTGCAGGGAGAAGGTCTCCTTAATGTAATTGCCAGCAAAGGTTCGTTTGTGGCCAACCCCTCGCCAGAAGAAATCCACGAGACCTACGAAATCCGGATTTTGCTTGAACTCGAAGCCCTACGGCTCGCGTTTCGCCGTCACAACTCTGAAACCCTAAACCTGGCGGAACGCTATCTTCGCGCATTTGAGCTGGAAACCGATCCAACGCGCTTAGGTCAGCTTGATCGCGAATTCCATGGCGCTCTTTACGCACCGGCTGACCGCAAGCAATTGTTCGCGTTGATCAACTCGCTGCGGACCGTCAGTAATCAGAATTACTATCGGGAGATGAGTATGCCGTCGCATTTACAGCAGTGCCGTGCCGCTCATCGGAAAATTCTCGAGAACTGCCGAAAGAAAAAACTGCAAGAGGCAAAACACCTTTTGCGATGCCACCTTCTTGGGGCAGGATCCCTGGTGGCTCGAGCCGCAGGCAAACAGCGTTCAAAATAAACGGCGATTCTGAACGCGGTGAGGTCATTTTCGATCAGGTTACGTCGATTTTGAAAGAGCTTTTTGATCGGCGTTGCCTTACGTATTCAAAGGCGAGCTTTCCGAAAGCAGCAGTGATTCGATTTTGATCAAGCCAAATACGACGGCCAATGTGACCCGGGTTATCTTCTAGCCACCATTTTCCTTTATCAGTCCCAGCCGGTCATTTCACGTTCCGCTTCAGAAAAGTCACGAAGCTTTTTCGCAGTCAGCTTGGGTTGCGCCAGGCCGGGCATCGGAACGTCCGGCGCTTTTGTCTTTTTCTTTGCTGCCAGGTAGATAGCGGACGCACCGGTATTCCCGCTCGTTGATTTTTTGGCTCCTGTCGCTCAAATTGGGATAACCACTTTCCGTCCCTTTCTCGACGGCAAGAAAACAATAACCAAACGCGAGTTGTATGAAGAAGGATTACTATCTTGTTCTCCATCTGAATTCGAACGCCAGCGGCGATGAAGTCCGGTCTGCCTACCGGCGGTTGGCCAGGGAAGTGCATCCCGATACCTCAGGCTCCGATAGCGAACGGTTTCTAGAGCTTCAGGAAGCTTACGAAGTATTGGGTGATCCGGTGCAGCGCGCACGCTACGATCACCAAACGCAAGAGATACCCGTGAGTCACAGCCGGTTCCAGGAAAGCTTTGATCCAAGTCTCGACTTGCGGCGTCAGGCTGAGCGGTTGGTGCCCAACGAAGAAGCCGATTGGTCCAATCGAATATCGCTTTTGCGTTCTTTCGGGACTGCTACTCCATCTGCTGATGAATTGTTCGATCGGCTCTGGAGCAACTTTACTCTTTCGCCTCGGCCAAAAGCTGAACGAGTTGAAAACCTGATTGTGGATGTCCCGTTATCGGCACAGGACGCTTTAAGGGGAGGTACTGTCGAAATCTTGGTGCCGGCGCAGTTGGTCTGTCCCTGGTGCAGCGGCCTCGGACACCTAATGGGATATGAATGTTGGCACTGCGATGGCCACGGAATCCTCAAGGGCGAATACCCGATACGAGCCCCCTATCCAGGAGGCTTGCAACATGATTATGTGGTCCAGATGCCTTTGACTCACGCGGGTATAAACAATTTCTACCTGACGGTTCGGTTCCGGCCGGTGTAGGCAGAACTGGGTGAGCGGTTTAATGCCGGTGATGACCTCGAATCGCTCGGATTTGATGTGAAAAACCGGAAGTCGAGCAGCCGATTACCAAGCGGGTGAACGTCGATTTTCCCGAGCATATGCTGGCCATGTTGGACCGCGAAGCTGAACTGCGCGGCATCAACCGGCAAGCGCTGATCAAAACGTGGCTCTATGAAAAACTGCACACGGAGAAATAGGCCGGTCCATTAGCAATAAGGAACCCTGTCAGGAAATTAACATTGATGAGGATGCCATTGATTGTGGCCTTTGCGGCCTCGGTACCGATGTGGGCAGCGTCACATAGCGCCGCCCAAGTTACTAGTACGCCCCTGCGTTCCTCCGCCGCCTCGGGCGATAGCTTTACCAATCCACTGCTGGAGACCGGGCCTGATCCTTGGGTGGTTTGGTGGAAAGGGTTCTACTATTACTCGAATTCAACCGGCACAAACCTGACTCTTCGCAAGACAGCGGATATCACCGACCTGAGACATGCAGAGAAGAAGACGGTTTGGACACCGGAGCCGGGACAGCAATGGTCGTACGAGTTGTGGGCGCCCGAACTCCATCACTGGGGCGATAAGTGGTATATCTACTTCGCCGCCGATGCCGGGGACAATGCTTCCCATCGTATCTATGTTGTCGAGAACGACAATGACGACCCGATCGAGGGCACGTGGACTTTCAAGGGCAAGGTAAGCGATCCTAGCGACAAGTGGGCTATCGACCCGACCATGTTTGAACTGAAAGGTGAACACTATCTCGTGTGGTCTGGATGGGAAGGCGATAAGGACGGTGAGCAGGACCTGTTCATTGCTCATATGAGTGACCCGTGGACCGTCGATTCGCCACGCACGCTGATTTCGAAACCAACCTATCCTTGGGAAAAACACGGTGACCTGCCAGGCAGGCACGTCGATGTCAATGAAGGCCCGGAAGTGCTGTTGCACGGCGACAAGATTTTTATCGTGTTTTCGGCTTCCGGGTGCTGGACCGACTTTTACGCGCTGGGCCTCATTCAGGCGAAGGCTGGCGCGACCCTGCTCGACCCTAAAAGTTGGACGAAGTTCAACCACCCCTTCCTGTCAACGGATCCTATGGCCGGCGCCTTCGGACCAGGACATAATGGCTTCTTCAAGTCACCCGACGCTAAAGAAGATTGGATTATCTACCATGCCAATCCGGAGCCGGGCGAAGGCTGCGGCAATTTTCGTTCGCCTCGCATTCAGCGCTTCACCTGGAACGCCGACGGGACACCTGATTTCGGCGCGCCGGTTCCCTTGGGTCAACCTCTGCAAAAACCGGCACGTTAAGCCACGAGAGAATACAGCCGGAGGCAATAACTTGGTTTCTAAATTACCTATTGAGTTTGCGTTGAGTATCAGGCAAAAAGTAATCGCCCGGAAGATCATCCGTTTTTTTTCGTTGGAAGCGCCGGTCGACTAACCAAGAATGCATTAACATCACGATACGCTTGAGCGCACTCGGATCCCAACGCCCTCCTAGTCCGCGGCTGAGCGCATGGGTCGTTGTTCTCATGCTGGCCACGGTTTGCGTTCCGGCCGGGGTGACTCTGCTGACGGTCCGCTCACCCGGGACGCTGCAGCTGGTTAGTTCAAATCCAACCCCGCACGGCTATACCTGGAGCCTACTCCTGTTCCTCGTCCCAATTATGGTGATCGCGCTCGGGTTCCTACCGCGAAAAGAGGCGGAATTCCCCCGGAACGCCTTCTGGTGGAGCATCGCAATTCTGGTTCCCCTCGGATTTGCGACCGATTTCTTCTTCGCCAGCCGCTTCTTTGTTTTTCCAAATGCGGGGGCGACGTTGCAGATTGAAGCGCCCGCCCTTCATAAACCTGTTCCCATCGAGGAGTACGTCTTTTACTTAGCAGGCTTTATCGCCACACTCCTGATCTATCTTTGGTTGGATGAATACTGGCTCGCGGCCTACAACGTTCCGGACTATCGACTGGAATCGCAAAAGATTGACCGCCTTCTCCGGTTTCATCCTCCCTCCGCCATTCTTGGCCTCATTCTCATTCTGGCGGCTATCGTTTATAAGAAGACAATATCCCCATTCCGCGACGGCTTCCCTGAGTACTTCACTTTCCTCGTAGTAGTAGCTTTTGTTCCGTCGACCAGCTTCTTGCCTATCGCCCGACGATTCATTAACTGGCGGGCTTTCAGCCTGACACTTTTCTTCATTCTCCTGATAAGTCTCCTCTGGGAAGCTACGCTGGCTGTGCCTTATCAATGGTGGGGATATCAACCGAGGCAGATGCTTGGCCTGCGAATTGGGGCATGGGCCGGGCTGCCCATTGAGGCGGTCTGTGTCTGGGTTGCAGTTACCTACGCCAGCGCAATTACATTCGAGATGGTTAAGCTCTGGCAGGCGTCTGAAAAACCTGCCATAAATGTGCTTCTCGGTTCGAAGAAAATCTTCCAGTCGTCCCAAAAATAGCTCGTGGTGTGGGGGGATGGGAGTCAATTTTTCCTAATTCTGGTGATGATAGTCGTTCTCGCCCAGACATAGGGCTCTTTTAAGGACTTCTCGCGCAGCGCCTTGTTAATACCTAGTGAGTTACTCCAGGACAAACGACAGACGTCTCGGTTTTGTGGATCCGAGGCTAGCGGTGATGGCGGACTGCTGGCAAGCAACAGGCGAAAATAGCGCAGATCACGACTGTGATTGAAGTAGCCGTCGATCCAAGCTGCGACAGACATAACGAGGAATTGCCTCAGCAGATTTCAGCAGCCCTAATGAGCCGAAATGCCTGATCTAGATGGGCATCTGCCCGCCGGTGGCCCCATAAACCTCTCCTGAGACGTAACTGGCCTGATCGCTTGCGAGGAATACGAAGATCGGAGCAATCTCGGCAGGCTGCGCGGCTCGTCCGAAGACAGTTTGGGAACCGAATTGTCTTACCTGTTCCTCGGGCATCGTCGACGGAATCAGAGGCGTCCAGACAGGGCCCGGAGCTACTGCGTTCACCCTGACGCCTTGCCTGATCGCCAGACTGGCAAGCGATCTAGTAAAGCTGACGATGGCCGCTTTCGTTGAAGCGTACGCGATCAAAGTTGAACTCGGGTCGAAAGATTGGATTGAGCCAGTATTGATGATTGAGCCGCCAGCTTTCATTTGTGGCAGGATCGCTTTGCACAGCCGGAACATGGCAAAAACATTTACCCGGTACGCCTCTTCGAACTCGGCATCAGAGATATCTTCGAAATTCTTATAGGTCCGCTGGAAGGCTGCGTTATTGACCAGGATATCAATCGAGCCGAACGCACCGAGGGCCTGGCGCGCGACTTTCTCCGTAACCGACTTGTCGCTGATATCGCCGGGCAGGAGGATTGCTTTTCGCCCCGCTTCGCTGACTAGACGCTCTGTTTCCCTCGCGTCCTGCTCTTCGGATAAATAGGAAATAGCAACATCAGCGCCCTCACGAGCGAAGGCGAGAGCCACCGCCCGTCCGATGCCGCTATCAGCACCGGTAATCAGTGCATGGCGATCTTTGAGACGCTCAGTACCTTGATAGGTGGATTCCCCATGATCAACCGGAGGGCTCATTCCCTGTTCACTTCCCGGTGGAGGTTGCTTTTTTTGTGAGTAGGGCGGCTGCTTATACATGGTCCTGGGATCTTGGGTATTCATGGCCCGTCGTGTTTCCGGTTGCTTCTCAATCGATTCGCGGGTAGAGCTGCCGTTGGTCGCGTCTCTGTTGAGACTCACCGGCTTTGTCAAATAGTCGATTTGTCAGTAATGCCTCGACGGGCTAAGAACTCCCATCAGGAGATAAGCTTGCGAACTAAGGGCTGGGCAGCAGCCACATTGATCGAGGATTTGGTCAGATGGGTCAATTTCTCGTCGGTTTCTTTCTCTTCCGACATCGCGCGGTTAATTGACGGCGTTCGGTGCGACCAGTTAGCTGTTTTTCCAAAACATAGCAGGGAAACGGAAAATCAAGACATTGAAGATGCTACCGATCTCCCGTCGCCGGCATGTTAAAATCGACCAGTTCAAGGGCACCCGGATAGACCGTAATGCAACAGGGCGTCTCCATTTCCG
>JAFAVN010000604.1 GCA_019242435.1 Verrucomicrobiota bacterium
TCCGTAGGAGCTAAATCTTTATAGCAATCGTAACGTAGAAGCGATGAGGTCCGCTAGAGCGGCATCCCAGGCAATGCAGCCCAAGGTTACTAATGTTCCCAAACAGATATCGCTCCTCCGGATCTCGTCTTTTTTTGCGTCGGGATCTATAAAGATCCGGCTCCTCTGGAGCCGTTTTCTGTTAAAAAATGTGAGGCGGTTTTTCCCGACCCTGTTTTTAGCTAAAAACGTGAGGCCGCTTTTTCCCGACCCTTTTTTTAGCCGAGCCCGATACTGGCTCCGTAGGAGCTGAATCTTTATAGCAATCGTAACGTAGAAGCGATGAGCTCCGCTAGGAGCCGCATGCAAGGCCACGCCCCCGAAGGTTACCAATCTTCCCACAGATATCGCTCCTACGGAGCTCGTCTTTTTTTTTTGCGTCGGGATCTATCCAGATCTGGCTCCTCTGGAGCCGTTTTCTGTGAAAAAAGGTGAGGCGGTTTTTCTCGACCCTGTTTTTAGCTTAAAAAATGTGAGGCGCTTTTTCGACCCTGTTTTAGCCGAGCTCAAGACTGGCTCCATAGGAGCTAAATCTTTATAGCAACCGTAACGTAGAAGCGATGAGCTCCGTTAGGAGCGGCATCCAAAGCAATGCAGCCGAAGGTTACCAATTTTCCCAAACAGATAGCGCTCCTCCGGAGCTGGTCTTTTTCTTGCGTTTGGATCTATAAAGATCTGGCTCCTCCGGAGCCGTTTTTCCACAGTCTCCTGGGGCATGGCCGGTACCGGCCTGGTGAGAGCGGGTTCTGGTTGATTTGGGTTTGGCCTCTGGTCGCTGCGCGAGTGCCTGGCTCACGGGGCGATCGCCGGAACCGTTTGTCAGTTAATATCGCATATCCATGAACGAAGCGGCCCTTCTTCTCGAAGCCACCAAAATGGCTAAAAAATTCGATTCGGTGGTTGCGCTCAAAGCCGCCTCGCTCCAGGTCCGTCCCGGTGAAGTTCACGGTTTGATGGGGTCCAACGGTGCGGGCAAGAGCACGTTAGTAAAGATTATCACCGGTGTGTATCCGGCCGATGGTGGTCAGATCTTCGTAAAGGGCGTGATTCGCTCGTTCCGATCCCCGGCGGAAGCGCGCCGTGCGGGGATTGTCTCTGTTTATCAGGATCCGGCGCTGGTACCTGACCTGACCGTTGCCCAGAATATGCGCCTCGCAGGCGCCTCCGTCGACGCCGTACGCAAATGGCTGACGGAACTGGGCATCGTTAGACTCGATTTCAGTCTCCTGGTCCGGGACTTGCCTGATCCCACGCTCCGCCTCATCGACCTTGCCCGTGCGCTTGCCTGGGAACCTGCTGTCCTCTTGCTCGACGAAATCACGGCTTCGCTGCCTGCGGACCTTTCCGAACAGATTTACGCCATGGTAAAACACTGGCGCCAGAGGGGCAATGCAGTGATTTTCATTTCGCACCGCATGGCCGAGGTGTCCGCATTATGTGACCGGGCGACAGTTTTGCGCGATGGCGTCACGGCAGGTGTGACCGAACGAGCGCACGGCAGCGAGGAACGCATCGTCGCGCTGATGTTAGGGGCCGAGACAGCCCGAGCGGTCGCGTCGGGGCCCTCGACGCACGCCGGCGGATCAAGACCGGACGACGCGGAGCCTGCCTTGGAAGTACGCGGACTTCGCTGCAGTCCGCTAGTCAATGAAGTTTCGTTCAAGCTTTATTCGGGTGAGGTTCTGGGCATGGTAGCCTTGGAAGGCCAGGGCCAGGAGGAACTGTTCGATTGCATCGCCGGCAGTCGCCGCTACGGCGAAGGCGCCATCTTAGCGCACGGTAAAGAATTGAGGCTCCGCCACCCGGCAGACGCCATAGCGGCCGGTATCGTACTGGTCCCGGCCAACCGATTGTTGGCCCTCCTGCAGCAACGGCCGATTCCAGAAAATATCGGCTTGCCGGCCTTTGGCGGTATTCGGAATTGGGGTCCGATCAAGTCTCGCGACGAGCGCGCGCGTGTAGAATCCTCGATCGAACGACTTCGAATCGATACCCGGGCAGGATCAGAATTACGCCGGTTGAGCGGCGGCAACCAGCAGAAGGTAGTGATCGCGCGCTGGCTCGCCAGCGGCTTCGATATTCTGCTATGTTTTGACCCTACTCGCGGCATTGACATCGGTACCAAGCGCCAGATCTACGCGTTGGTGCGGGAAATAGCAGCTGAAGGATCCGCAGTGCTGCTTTTCACTTCGGAGCTTACCGAGATCGCACTTGCTTGCGATCGCGCGATTGTGTTGTTCGGTGGTCGCGTGGTTGCCGAAATGCCCGTCTCGCAGGCCGATGAAGCTACGCTGTTACGCTCCGCGCATGGCCTTTCCCCGTCGGCAGAGGCCTCATAATTACATCGCCCGAAAATGGATTATCGGTCATGACGGCGCCCGCCGCATTGAATATACGCCTTACGAAGCGGCTCCAGCGTTCGCTGCGGCGTGACCCCGGCCTGTTCTTCATGCCGGCCTTGCTCATTGTGTCATTTGCAATCACTGTGGCCATTCACCCTCAGTTCTCCGATTTCGACTTGCAATCGCTGGCCATGGGGGCTTTACCTCTTGCCTTCGCCGCTGCTGCGCAGACCGTCGTCGTGATCGCCGGTGGGATCGATCTTTCGGTTGGATCGATGATGGCGGTCGCCAACGTGCTGGCGGCTAGCCTCATGGAGAAGGCGAGCTTCGGGCAATCTTTACTACTCGCCTTGGCAGTTCTAATCGGCGGGGCTGGCATCGGCGCATTGAACGGCCTGATCGTGGTAATATCGCGGATTCCTGACGTAGTCGCGACCCTGACGTCGGGATTCATCTGGGGCGGCGTCGCGCTTCTTATCCTCGAGAAGCCGGGCGGTGGCGCGCCTCAGGAATTCCTCAATCTCGGTACGGGAACGCTGTTCACCCCCTGGTTGCCCAACGCATTGGTGCTGCTCGCGGCAGCGGTCGGCGTGATCTGGATACCCCTGCGCAGGTCCAAACTTGGGCTTCAGCTCTATGCGGTCGGTAGCGACCGCATTGCGGCTTTCCGCAGCGGCGTCAATATCGACCGGACGCGCTTTGCCGCTTACCTATTCTCCGGCCTGTTCAGTGCTGTCGGCGGCGTGGGCTTTACCATGACCACTGGCATCGGAGCGCCGCTGGCCGGAGTCTATTATACCCTCAGCGGATTGGCTGCCGTAGTGGTGGGAGGAGTCAGCCTGGCCGGCGGACGTGGCGGAATGCTCGGGCCGGTGCTGGCCGCATTCGTGCTGACCCTGATACCGACCGATCTGATTTTCCTCAATATCGATCCCAATTTCGGCCAGGTGATCCAAGGGACCCTGATCGTGGTGATCGTGATGATTGGCGGGTTCGTCGACATGGAGCGAAGCCGTAAATGATCGAGCAAGCTAAAACGGTTTTTGCTCGCGCGCTGGCGGCTATCACTTCCGGCGGCCTGGTATCCTTCCTGCGCACCCGCACGATTGTTGCCCTGGTTCTGCTCCTCTCGGGCTTGCTCGCCGGCATTCACATAGCTCGTCGTGGAACAGTCAATGCCTTGTGGATGTCGAACATGATGCTGTTCGCAGCGCCACTCGGGATTGTCGCTGCCGGACAGACGTTAGTCATGCTGACGGGAGGAATCGACCTTTCCGTCGCGAGCGTGGCGACCGCCTCCGCCTACCTGATGGCCACTCATTCCGGGCTTGGACTCGCGCCGGCCTTACTTTATGGAATCGCGGTTGGTTTCGTAGTCGGCCTAATTAACGGGATCGGTGTTGCGCTGCTGCGCGTACAGCCTTTGGTGATGACCTTGGGAACAGGGTTGATGACGGAGGGAATGCTGGTCGTTTACAGCCAGAAAAAGATGGCTGACGCACCACGTGTGCCCCAATTCATTGAGGAGCTCGGCGCCGGAAAGTTTCTGGGCGGCATCCCGAACGATCTCGTCGTTTGGGTGCCCTTGGCCATGATCCTTATTTTCGTTTTGCGCCGCACGGGATATGGTCGGCTGCTCTACGCTATCGGGGACAACAGCAGGGCTTGCAGTTTAGCAGGCATCCGCGTGTGGAGAGTACTCCTAGTGAACTATGTCACGTGCGGCCTGCTCGCCGCCGCTGCGGGCCTCATCATTGTTGGAGGGACAGACTCTGCCGAACTTAGGCTGGCAGAGGTCTACCTCCTGCCGTCGGTGGCCGCGGTGATCATCGGCGGAACCTCTATCTTCGGCGGCCGCGGCGGATATTCCGGGACCATTATCGGAGCGTTGATCCTGACTGTCCTGAACAGTATTCTTACCCTGCTCGATGTACCCGAGTCGATCCGTCAGATCCTTTACGGAGCCATCATCCTGCTTCTGGCAGCGGCCTATACCCGGCTCACCGATTGACTAACTCATCAAAGACATATCATGTCCGAAAATCTCCGCGTCCTCGTCGTCGGCCTCGGCCACATGGGCGTTACCCATGCCAAGGCCTATGACCATATCGATGGCTACGAACTGGCCGGCTTGTGCTGCCGTTCCATTGCCAGGCGTGACGATATTGCTAAGGCCTGGCCCCAGGTGCCGCGCTTCGCCGAGTATGGCGAGGCGCTCGCCAAGGTGAAACCGGACGTCGTTTCCATAAATACCTGGCCCGACACCCACGCCGATTTCGCAGTTCGTGCCTTCCAGGCCGGAGCGCACGTGTTTCTGGAGAAACCGATCGCCGAAACTGTCGCCGACGCCGAACGCGTAGTCGCCGCAGCCGAAGCGAAACAGCGCAAGCTGCTGGTTGGCCTGGGACCGCGGCACAGTCCCACCTGGGTGCGCTTCATGGAACTGGCACGTGGCCTCGGCAAGCCCCTGGTTATGCGAATGAATCTGAATCAGCGCTCTATTGGGCCGGCCTGGACCTGGCATAAAGACTTGATGAAGTCGCTATCGCCCATCGTCGATTGTGGAGTGCATTATGTCGACATGATGTGCCACATGACTAACGCTAAGCCAGTTCGCGTGCATGCCATCGGGGCGCGCTTGGCCGACGAGATCAGGCCCGAGATGTATAACTACGGTCAACTGCAGGTCGTCTTCGATGACAGGTCAGTGGGCTGGTACGAGGCTGCCTGGGGTCCGCAGATCAGCGAGGTTGCATTCTTCGTTAAAGACGTCTTCGGACCCAAGGGCGGCGTACATATCGTCGTGGAAGACCCTGGGGGCATGCTGGTCGCCGGGGCGACGGCCACGGTATCCTCCGATATCCATACGCATTCGAAGTCGGGGGCGATCCGCATGCATCACGCCAGGCTGCTACCAGATCAGTCGCTGGCTCAATCCGACGAAGAGTTCCAAATCGCCGATCAGCCTGACCATGACGAGATGAGCGTGCGAAAACAGCGATTCCTGCTGGACGCTATCCATGGCAAGCACGATCTCGCCGATCATATGCGTGACGCGGTCAACAGTCTTCGCATCGTCCTTGCGGCCGACGAGAGTATACGCACCGGGCGCGCCATCGAAATGTAATGTCCCTGCGTCTTTCTCTTCGCCCGACCCTTTGTTTTGCAGCGCGCGCGAACTAACCGCAAATAATCAGCAGTTATCTAAAAGTTATGGCCAAGCCGCTAAATTTTGAAACAGACCCGCAGATCAGATGCCGAGAGTTTAAGATCGGTTGCATCGGTGCGGGCTTTATCATGGCCGATGTTCAGCTGTCGGCTTACGCGATGGCCGGTTTCCCAGTGGTCGCGATCGCTTCGCGGCGAGCAGAAAAAGCTGCCGAGGTCGCGGACCGCTGGAAGATCCCCGCCGTTCATCAAACACCGCGCCAACTGATAGAGGATACTAATATTGAGATCGTCGATATCGCTTTTCCGCCTGATCAGCAACCGGACTTAATTCGGCATGCTCTGAAGCAAAAACATGTTCGCGGCATACTTGCCCAAAAACCGTTGGCAATGGATTTTTGGCTCGCGAAGGAGCTGGTTGAGGAAGCTGCGGCGACTGACAAGGTGCTATCCGTCAATCAGAACATGCGGTTTGATCAATCGATGCGCGTTCTCAAGCAGCTGATCGGGCAGAATGAGCTGGGAACACCGATCCTGGGAACAATTGAGATGCGGGCAATTCCGCATTGGCAACCTTTTCTTGCCTCGTATCAGCGGCTGACCTTGCTCAACATGAGCATCCATCACCTCGATGTATTACGATTTCTCTTCGGCGATCCTACCGAAATCTACACCGCCGTTCGGCGAGATCCTCGCACCGAATTTGAACATACAGACGGCATCACTATTTCTACGCTCAAGTTCCCCTCAGAAGTGCTGGCGATGACCATGGAAGACGTCTGGTCGGGTCCGCGCCAAGAAGGGTTTGACTCCGATATTTACATCAAGTGGAGGGTGGAAGGTTTGGAGGGCGTTGCCCAGGGTACAATCGGATGGCCGGATTACCCAGCCGGATCGCCCTCTACGTTGCGCTACTGTTCGAGGAAGACGACCGATGGTCATTGGGTCCAACCGTCGTGGGACACCAGATGGTTCCCGCATGCTTTTGCCGGTGTCATGGAGCAATTGCAGTACGCTTTGAAGACGGGGACTGAGCCAATGCTATCCGCATCGGATAATCTCAAGACAATGGCGCTGGTCGAAGCTGCTTACCGCTCAGTACAGGAGTCCCGGGCGGTACAGCTTGCAGAATTTGCTTTCTAACACCCCTAACACCCAATGAAACTAGGCATCATCAACAGCGCGTTCGGCCAAGCCGGTGTAGACACCGCAACCGGACTCCAGCACATCGCTCGCATCGGCTTCGACTGCGTGGATATTTTCACGGAAGCCATGACGATTACCTCGGCGGAAAAACGGTTGGTGGCAGACACCTGCCGGAAAAACAACCTGCCCATCGTTTCGCTTCCGGTTGTGGCGGCCGGCCTTATCGATTTCAATGAACCCGTACGCGCTTTCCATGTGCAGCGCGGCAAAGCTTTCATAGACCTTGCCGCTGAGTGGGGCGCTAAGAACATTCTCCTCGTGCTCGGCGAGTACATCTGGCAGCGAGAAGTCATCCCGCCGGCCGAGCAATGGGGTTGGGCTATCGAGACCTGCCGCATCCTCGGGGATTACGGTGACCAAAAGAAAATCGACATTGCGCTCGAGTTGGAACCCTTCCGGCTGAGCTTGCTCAACAGTGTGACCGCTATGGCCCGTTTCGTGGACGAATGTGACCACCCGCGAGTGCGGGCCAATATCGACGTCAGCCATCTCGTGCTGGCCGACACCAGCCCGGTTGAACTCGCCAACCTGAAAGGCAAAGCCATCCACGTGCATATCAGCGACTGCGACGGCAAAGTCCATGGCGACTTGCCCCCAGGCCGAGGGATTATCAAATTCGAGCCGTATCTTCAGGCGATCAAGGAATTGAACATCGACGGCACCATCTCCATCGAGCTGGAATATTCGCCCGACCCGTCGCACATCGTCGAATGGGTTGAGGAAGCCTACAGAGAGACCGCCCGCTTGCTGGATCTCTCAGGCCTCCGAGGATGACTAATTCCCGCACCGAGGGAGAGCCCCATCGCAATGAGTCGAGGCTTTGTTGGTTAGTAGCCGGATTGAACCGTATTACCAAAACGTCGTGCGAGGCGCGATATTGTTAGCTAATAGAAGATCCCGCTGATGCGGAATCGGAATATTATAGATCCGGCACAATTCCTCTCCCCGTCTTTTCGACGGTAACGGCCCGCACATTTTTAACCAGGTTGTAAAAGTTTCAGCCTGTATTCGCGCCTTTTATCAACACGGATTGGCGTGACGAGCGTTATAAATCGATCCACAGGCGGTACGAGCCGGCCGTCAGTTCTTCGAAGCGCGGACGCCGTTTCACCGCGCTCCCATCGGGCCGCCATTTTTCCCCATATCTCGCATCGTCCTTTCTATCGCTTCCACCGGAGTTGACCAGCTTCCACCGGAGTTGACCAGTACTGGGTTATACTTCAGAAACCATCTTTCCAAAAGGGTAGCTCTGGAACTCGCGAAAATCCTGCGAGTTTTGGCCGTACCACTGCCACACATTGTCATGAAGCACGGCCATTATCCCGGGGTAGCTCTTGCCGTCAAAATAGCCGGGGTATGCCTGTTGGAGCATTTGACTACCTTCTGTTTTGGAAATCGTCGAGCACCTGTTGCAGCCGTTGTTCCGGCAGTCCTTCCTTGACATTCACTTTCACGTAGGACACTTCTGGATTGCCCTGCGGTTGTGGTGGTTCGGTAACCTCTATTCTCGCGTTCTCCAGATGCCTGAGAAACTGCGGCAAAAGGTCTTCTTTGACGTGGAAACAAGCGACCGACTCGTGAGTGGCAGGCAGTAAGACAATCTCTCCGGGTTTCATGCGATTCTAAGGCTCGATGAGTGATCGACGGCGGATCGCTGACCGGACGTGTCTAGGTCAGCCAAGCCCTTTACGAGACGCCTCAGCGCGGTACCGAGGAGATGCCGTGTTGAATCGACGAATAGAAGACAAATGGGCCTCAGGCAAGCTTGATTAATTACTTGCTCCGCTTTCGGCTCTTTCCCTCCTTGCGGACCGGTAAAGACCCTAAGGTGCTTTGGCCCTGTTCACTTTTGCTTTGCAGCGCGGCGCGAAGCTCTTCTGCTTTCGCCCTGGCGGCCTCCTCTGCGGTTTCGCTGGCTGCATCATTGGGTTCATCCGGCGATTCCTGCCTTCTTTCGATCGACTGTTTTTTCTTCATCGATTCCTCCTGCCGCCTGATAGCAGGCGAGCACATTTAGTCTCTAAATTGTGACGCTGGCGGGTGGTTCATTCTCTTCGTCTTCGGTTCGCTCCGCCTCTTCCTTTGCCAGCTTTTCAGCTTGTAAGGCATGTTCATACCAACGGTATTTGAGGAACCGAACCAGAAAGCAGGTTGCCTTAACGCATTCTTCCAAGACTTTTGCTCCGAAAACCCCGAAAAATCCTAAACCGGTGAAAAGGCCGAGTCCAATAGCAGCTGGTAACCCAATGGCATAGGTACCGGCTACGTTGCCCAACAGGATAAATCGGGTATCTCCACCGCTCGCCAAAACGCCGTTTCCCAAGACACTGCTCAAGATTTTTGCCGGCTGACTCACGGCCATGATGAAGACTCCCCAGAAGGTCAAACGTAAGACATCTTCTCCCACCTTCGGGTAAAGCGATGGAAGGAGAAAACTGCAGCCGCCGTAGAGCAGACCAAGCACAACAGCCAGCAAAACAGAGAGACGGATCGTGAGCCAAGCATTCGCTTTGGCATTCGGCAATGATCCCTTGCCAAGTGCTTGCCCGATTAC
>JAFAVN010000159.1 GCA_019242435.1 Verrucomicrobiota bacterium
AGTTAGCAGTCCAGGTTTCCCACATCTGGTTCTACAAGTGTATGCCGTCGCGCATTGGGCTGATGTTGGACATGAGTTCGCGGCAGTTAGAGCGAGTGATCTATTACGAGGATTACATCGTCATCGACCCGGGCCAGACCCAGCTCCAAAAGTGCCAGTTGCTGAACGAGCAAGAGTATCGGGAAGCACAGGAACAGTACGGAGAGACTTTTAAGGCAGGAATGGGAGCAGAAGCGATCAAGATCCTGCTGTCCCAGATCGACCTTCGCCAGCTCAACACTGAGTTGGAGGAGGCGATGAACAACACGAAGAGCAAGCAGATCCGCAAGAAGCTAGCCAAGCGGCTCAAATTGGTTCAGGGATTCATCAACTCACACTCCCGGCCGGAATGGATGATCCTCGATGTGCTGCCGGTGATTCCTCCGGACCTGCGTCCGTTGGTGCCGCTGGAGGGCGGGCGTTTCGCTACCTCTGACCTGAACGACCTCTACCGGCGAGTGATCAACCGGAACAACCGGTTGAAGAACCTTCTGCAATTGAAGACTCCGGATGTCATTATCCGAAACGAAAAACGGATGTTGCAGGAAGCGGTGGATGCTCTTTTCGATAACGGGCGCCACGGTCGTGCGGTCACCGGGGCTGGTAACCGACCACTCAAGTCCCTAAGCGACATGCTCAAAGGTAAGGGCGGCCGTTTCCGGCAGAACCTTTTGGGTAAGCGAGTCGATTATTCCGGGCGTTCCGTAATCGTCATTGGGCCCGAGCTGAAACTGCATCAGTGCGGGTTACCTAAGAAGATGGCGCTGGTGTTGTTTGAGCCGTTCATTATTCGCCGGCTGAAGGAGCTGGGATATGTCCATACGGTTCGCAGCGCGAAGAAGATGATTGAAGCGCAGAAGCCAGAGGTCTGGGACATCCTGGAAGAAGTAACCAAGGGGCACCCAGTGTTACTGAATCGGGCACCGACTTTGCATCGGTTGTCTATCCAAGCATTCGAACCGATGCTGATCGAAGGGGAAGCCATTCGCATTCATCCTCTGGTCTGTACTGCCTATAACGCAGACTTCGACGGTGACCAGATGGCGGTGCATGTACCGCTTTCGGTTGAGGCGCAGATGGAAGCACGGCTGCTCATGTTAGCGCCGAACAACATCTTTTCTCCCTCCAGCGGAAAACCGATCACGACTCCTTCGCAGGACATCGTGCTTGGTTGTTACTACCTGACCCAGGAACCGCGCGGTAAAGCAACCCAGAATGGGGAACGGTTGCGGCGTTTCCATGAGCTACCCGAGATCGAGTTTGCCCTCTCGGAAGGGGCCATCAAAATCCATGATCGTCTGAAGTTTCTGAATCCCGATTACGATCGTACCACGATTTATGGTAACTCGAAGGATAGGGAGATCGAGACGACGGTCGGCCGCGTTATCTTTAATGGTATCTGGCCGAAGGAACTTGGCTTCTTCAATCGGGTGGCTGCCAAGAAGCAGCTCAGCGACATTATTTGGCGGACCTATCAGGTTTCCGGCCAACAGCGGACCGTCGAGACTCTCGATCGTCTAAAGGAGCTGGGATTCCATTGGGCGACCAAGGCGGGAGTGTCGATCGGTATTACGGACATGATCATCCCGCATGAGAAGAGGACTGAGTTGGAAAAGGCTTATAAGGAGATTGCCATCGTCGATAAGCAATACCGCAGCGGTATCATCACTGAGGGCGAACGTTACAACAAGATCATCGATATCTGGACCCAGGCAGGCGAAGAAATCTCGAACGTGATGTTCCGCACTTTGCAGCACAACGAAGGGCGCAAGGAACTGAATCCGGTTTATCTGATGCAGGATTCGGGAGCCCGAGGAAACCGACAGCAAGTGAAGCAGCTTGCCGGTATGCGCGGTCTGATGGCCAAACCTTCGGGTGAGATTATCGAGCGGCCCATTACTTCGAATTTCCGCGAGGGCCTGAGCGTGCTCGAATACTTCATCTCAACCCACGGCGCTCGAAAAGGGCTTGCCGATACTGCGTTGAAGACGGCGGATTCCGGTTACCTTACCAGAAAGCTGGTAGACGCTGCTCAAGATGTCATCATCGTCGAAGACGACTGCGGCACCGCCAATGGCATCGTTGTCCGCCCGATCTATGAAGGGGATGACGAAGTGGTCGATTTGGCGGCCCGAATTGTTGGGCGAGTCAGTTGCGAGACCATTACGGATCCGGTCTCAAAAGAGACCATCATCAGGACAAACCAGCTCATTGAAGAGCCTCAGGCGCAAGCCTTGATGAAGATCGGGGTTGAACAATTGAAAATTCGTTCAGTGCTGACCTGTGAGTCCAAACGGGCGGTTTGTGCTCGCTGTTATGGACGTAACCTGGCCACGGGGCAGATGGTGAAATTAGGAGAAGCAGTCGGCATCATTGCGGCCCAAAGCATTGGTGAACCGGGTACCCAGTTGACGATGCGTACGTTCCATATTGGTGGTACCGCGACCCAGCTGTTTAAGCAGCCGATCATCAAGGCAAAGAACGATGGAGAAGTTCGGTTCAATGATCTGCGCGTAGTGCAGTCGATTGACGGAAACTACATCGCGCTGAATAAGAACGGCTCAATCTCCGTGCATGGAAAGGACGGCCGGGAATTGGAACGGTATAACGTCGTGGTCGGATCGGTGATTTCCGTGAGCGACGGCAAGCACGTCAAGAAGGGTGAAGTCTTTGTACAGTGGGATCCTTACAACGTGCCAATTCTGACGGAGAAAACCGGACGAGTTGAGTTCCGCGATATGATTGCGGGCGTCACGGTGAAGCGGGAGATCGATGAGACCACTGGGAACATGGGTACGGTTGTCATTGAGCACAAGGAAGACCTGCATCCGCAGATTGTGATCCTGAATGATGTGAACAAGGAGATCGCCAGCTATGCGATCCCGGCTGGAGCTCACATCGTGGTGCAAGATGAAGCCAATGTGCCGGCCGGAACCTTGCTAGCCAAGACTCCGCGAAAGATCGCCAAGACTAAGGACATTACCGGGGGCTTACCACGCGTCGCCGAGTTGTTCGAAGCCCGTCGCCCGAAAGAGGCGGCTGAGATTGCCAAGATCGATGGCATCGTGGAGTTCGGCGGGACGGTTCGTGGTAAACGCCGGCTGATTCTGCGTGACGCGACGACCGGTCAGGAAGAAGAACACCTGATTCCGCTGAATAAGCACATCATCGTCTTCAAAGGCGACATAGTGAAGAAGGGTTCGCAGTTGACGGAAGGCCCAATTGTTCCGCATGAAATTCTGGAGGTGTGCGGTCCGCAAGATCTACAGGAGCATCTGGTTAACGAGGTACAGGAGGTCTACCGCCTGCAGGGGGTCGAGATCAATGATAAGCACATCGAAATCATTGTGCGCCAGATGTTGCGCAAGGTGAAGATCACCGAACCCGGCGATACTGCGCTCCTTTGGGGCGACCAGGTTGATCGTCTCGAGTTCGAGAAGGAGAATAGACGGGTGATTGAGCAGGGTGGCAAACCTGCCGAAGCCGTCCCTGTGTTGCTGGGAATCACCAAGGCGTCTTTGGAAACCGACAGCTTCATTTCAGCGGCTTCGTTCCAGGACACGACCCGGGTGTTGACTGAGGCAGCGACCCTTGGAAAGATCGACTACCTGCGCGGGTTCAAGGAAAATGTGATCATGGGCCACCTGATTCCAGCCGGAACGGGTTTCACCAACCATCGCAATATCCGGACCCTGGAGTCGATTATTTCGCAGCCCGAACCGGTAGCAGAAGAGACAGAACCGGCGCTGGGATAATCACTGAGCGTATGATATTGGCGGGCGCGCGTTTGGCGCGCCCGTTGCTTGTTTGCCGGGTACCGGCGGCACTGAACCGGGATCTCGAATTTAGAACAAAAACTCCTAGATTCGAAATTCGAACTTCGTGACGTTCACCATATGTCGATCGCAACCAAGACCGGAGATGCCGGTGAAACCGCGTTGATGTACGGGCGCCGCCGCCAGAAAATGGACCGGCGGGTGGAAGCCTATGGGACAGTAGACGAGTTGAATGCTGCACTCGGTTTAGCCCGAGCGACCACGAGGATCGAGTTGTTACAACGCACTATTCTTTCGATCCAAGAGGAGCTCGTTATTCTGATGGGCGAATTGGCGGTCGCAGACGAGGATCGGGAGCGTTACCGGCGCGATGGATATCAAGCGGTGACCACTACCATGGTCGACGGCTTAACCCGGGTCGTGGACGACCTTGAACAGAATCACCATATCTCTTTTAAGCGATGGGCGACTCCTGGTACTACACTCAATGGCGCCGCCCTGGATGTTGCCAGGACAGTTTGTCGCCGGGCGGAGCGCCGCGTCGTTGGCTTGGCTACCAGTGCGGAATACGTGAATCCGGAGAGTATCCGGTACCTTAATCGATTATCTGACGTGCTTTGGCTATTGGCGCGGTACGCCGAGGGGAGCGGTTTGGGAGCCGGTAGTCAGTAATCACTGATCAGTGATTATCAGTAATCGGTGATCAGCAGAAGGAGCTAGGAGGGGCACTTCTGGTGCTCTTTATTGATACGCAAGGACAGAATCCACAGGATGACCGCATATGTTCCTTGATTCTGTTCGCTCATTCGGTCGGTTTGAACCTGGGCGCATGAGATCCACGACTCCTGGATACTTGCTTTTTTTACTGATTACTGATCACTGAATACAGATTACTGATTTCCGCTTGCGGAATGGTACTCTCTGAACCATAGTCACCGACTCTAGCCGAAAGTGCCGGTTAGTGGTCGAAAAACAGTATGTCTTCAATGGAATTAGTGACCGAGCTCCTCGAAGCAGGGGTTCATTTTGGGCATCAAACCAAACGATGGAACCCGAAGATGAAACCGTTCATCTTCGAGCAGAGGAACTCGATCTACATCATTAATCTTTCTGAAACAGTTAAGCAGCTCCAGGCAGCGACCGATTTTCTGGCCGGCATCGCCCGTGATGGAGGGAAAGTGCTGTTCATTGGTTGCAAAAAGCAAGCCCAGGAGGCGGTTAAGGAAGCTGCTCAGGCTTGCGGCCAATTTTACGTGAACCAGCGTTGGCTTGGTGGGACGCTCACTAATCTTTCGACGATCCGCAAGAGTGTCGCCCGTTTGACCTACCTTGAGCAGATCGAACAGTCGCCGGAATACTCGCAGATGGGTAAGCAGGAGCTGTCGGCTCTGCGGCGCGAGGCCGAAAAATTGCGCCGGAATCTGGAAGGTATCCGGAATATGTCGAGTCTGCCCGACGCATTGGTGATCATCGATACCACTCGGGAGGCCATTGCCGTCGCTGAAGCCAATCGCCTCGCTATCCCGACGGTTGCGATCGTGGATACCAATGCGGATCCCGATCTCGTGACTTACCCCATCGCTGGCAACGACGATGCGATCAGAGCTATCCGTGTAATT
This sequence comes from Verrucomicrobiota bacterium, assembly GCA_019242435.1. Taxonomy (GTDB): domain Bacteria; phylum Verrucomicrobiota; class Verrucomicrobiia; order Chthoniobacterales; family JAFAMB01; genus JAFAVN01. Next base: position 5,435 of record JAFAVN010000159.1, read on the forward strand.
CTTCAGAAGCTGGTGGACGCGATCTACACGGCTTCTCACGAACAAGAAAAAGATAACGCTGCGGCACTCGCCGCGGTGGCCGAATAGCAACCCAGCTTACCCGATCTTAAGGGATTGGAGGCTTAGAATTTCGACTTTTATGTCTGACGTAAATCCTGCTTTGGTCAAACAGCTGCGCGAGAAGACGAACGCCGGCATGATGGATTGTAAAAAGGCCCTCGTTGAGGCGGGCGGTGATTTGGAGAAAGCAGAAGATATTCTTCGCAAAAAGGGGATTGCCAGCGCTTCCAAAAAGGCGGCCCGTGCTGTGAAAGAAGGGGTAATTGCTTCCTACATTCACCTGCAAGGCAAAGTAGGTGTTCTAGTTGAAGTCAATTGTGAGACCGATTTCGTCGCTAAGAACGACATTTTCCGGGAATTTGTAAAGGACCTGACCCTCCATATCGCAGCGGCTCACCCGCTCTATGTTGTCCGGGACGAAGTACCAAAGGCCACGATTGAGCGGGAACGGGAGATTTACCGGGAGCAGGTCAAAGGCAAGCCGGTGAGCGTCGTAGAAAAGATCGTGGACGGCAAACTAGAGAAATTTTTCGGAAGTATTTGTCTTCTGGATCAGGCGTTCATCAAGAACCCGGATCAATCCATCAAAGAGCTGATGTCTTCCAAGATTGCCGAGCTCGGTGAGAATATCGTGATTCGCCGGTTCGCCCGGTACGCGGTCGGCGAAGAATTGGAGCCGGCACCGGCGGCATAGGAAGGCGTAGCGGCGCGGCAACGGGACGTATTGAGCCCACGTCCTATCGACAATCGCTCAACGATCACCAGCTGAATCTTATCCCTCCCGTCACTGCATTGGAGTTATAACGATTTCGTCCTAACTGACCGTCATAGCTGACATAGGTAGAAATAGCGGGGGTCCATTGTATGGACAACCCGGTGCTTAGCACCGCGCTGTCGTGTCCTTCGGCTGGGCCGAGAAAAGTTTCGTTCGGGCCGGGAATGTCTGCCAGACCGGCAGTCACAGGTAACGCCGAGTATTTGAATTCGTGTTCCCAGGTGGCTTTAATAAAAGGCGCCAGCAGGACGTGGCCAACCTGCCATCGGTAAAAGGCGCGGAATCCAATATCGGTTCTCAACGATTCCTCTGAATCAGAGTGGATATTCAAGGGAGCAAGTGAACTCGTTTCGCTAAACCCGGTTACGTAAACATTGGTATATTGCAGGGAAGCAATCGGCCCCGCCGTTAAGTTACCGTCATGAAAGTCGTACCCGGTACTGGCAAACACGCTCCCCTCGGAGCCATCAGTAGAGCCGGTCGCGTTACCGCCTATCGCTCGCCGGTTACTGTCATACGTGTCGTAACCGCCGTAGATCCCTCCGTTAATGTAGAATCCGCCAGTAAAGTAGGTCGCATACAAACCGCCGCGGCCGGTGTTGACCGTGATAGTGCCCGGTCGCAGATCGGCCCAGGTGTGCGCGTAACTGCCCATCAGGCCAACCGCAAAATGATCCAGAAACCGGTAATCGAAACCCAGATCGAAACCGCCGGTAGTGAACTGGTATCCTCGCGCATTGAAATCGGAATCTATGTTCACGAAGTCTCCGAAGCCGCTGGCCCAGATATCAAACCGAGGCTGGTATACGGGTTGCAGCACCGGTTCGGCC
>JAFAVN010000176.1 GCA_019242435.1 Verrucomicrobiota bacterium
GGGCCCGCCCGCCGCCGAATCCTCCATCCTTTACACTCCCCCGGTTTCAAGCAAAATAGATCGGATCTATGGAAGTTGATTTTCAGGCCATCAAGATCGAAGACCTTAAGACCCGGCTGGGAGAACTGCGGAGGTATCTTTGACTACCCCAAGCTGAAGACTCGATTGGCTGAACTCGAGCAACTGATGGCTGGGGCGGAATTCTGGAGCAACAAAGAGCGCGCTCAACAGATTATTGATGAAGCCGGCTCGCTGCGTTCAAAAATATTGCCGCTTTCGGGACTTATCGAAAAGACCGACGATTTGGAGGTCTTGCTCGGCCTGGCAGAGGAAGAAAAGGATCCGGCCGGGCAGCTCACTGCTTTCCAAGAGGTCGAGAGAGACTACGCGGGCATTGGTAAGGAACTCGAAGCCTTCGAACTAAAAATGCTTTTGTCCGGCGAGTTCGACAAGAACAACGCGTTTTTGACCATTCACGCCGGGGCTGGGGGTACCGAGTCATGTGATTGGGCTGACATGCTGCTCCGCATGTACCAGCGTTGGACCGAGCGCAGCGGTTTTTCCAATCAGATTGTCGATATCCAAGAAGGTGATGAGGCTGGAATCAAATCGGTCACGCTCCTGGTGACTGGGGAATATGCCTACGGTTACTTGCAAACTGAGCGAGGAGTTCATCGGTTGGTCCGCATATCGCCCTTCGATGCAAACAAGCGGCGGCATACTTCGTTCGCCAGCGTCGACGTCGTGCCCGAGCTGAAAGAGGACGTGAACATCGAGATCAACGAAAGCGATTTATTGATAGATACCTACCGAAGCGGCGGCAAGGGCGGCCAAAACGTCAACAAAGTGGAGACGGCTGTCCGGATCACTCACGTCCCGAGCGGCATCGTGGTTGCTTGCCAAGCGGAACGGAGCCAGGGCCGTAACCGGCAAATGGCCCTGCAGATGTTGAAGGCGAAACTTTACCAGATCGAGCAAGACAAAAAACGAGCGGAGATCGACCGGCAGTACGGAGAGAAAGGCGAAATTGCCTGGGGTAGCCAAATTCGGTCTTACGTGTTCCAACCGTATCAAATGATAAAGGACCATCGCACCGGGGTTGAAACCAGTAATATCCAAGCTGTGATGGATGGAGACCTCGACGCTTTCATCGAAGGCAAATTACGCGGCCTGACAAATAAGAAGGGGAGTGATGAGGAAGCGTGAGAGGTGAGGTGAGAGCTGAGAAGTGATTGGTGAGCGGTGGGCCAAATCCAGTGTCCCGGAGGGGAGCCGCTTTGGCGTGGGCAACCGGTGGCCTGGTGAGTTAACAATTGCGTCTTATAAGATGGAAATCGACCATAACAGGCGGCTCCCGAGAATTATCTATCGGTTTCAATATTCGCAGGGACCGTTCCCGGGAGCCGCCCGTCAACAGCAGGCGGATTTATGAAGACGGCGCTCTACAAATTACGCGAGCCGTCTTGACAAACGCCAAAGCGGCTCCCCTCCAGGAAGCTGGATTTGGCCCATCACTCACCAATCACCAATTATTTTATCCACGAACGGCCCTGCTCGACTCCAGGTTAATCGAGCAAAGAAGAGGCCGATTACCATGCCAACGAGAATGTCAGAGAAAAAATGGGCATTGATATAGAGACGCGACCAGCCGATCAAGCCGGCTATCACCAGAAAACTCCATGCCCAGCGACGCCGATAAGCGAAGCCGATCACCCCAAAATAAGCAAACGCAGTAGCTGTGTGCCCGGAAGGGAAAGAATGGAATTTGTACTTCCATAGCAGAAACTCGTCTCTGTACCAGAGACCATACCAGCCTCGCGGAACGGCCAGATTATTCGGCCGCGCCCTGCCGGAGAGCAGACGGACAGCATTGGTAGCGCCTCCCGCAAGCGTGCCTGCAATCATCATGCAGATGAGGAGCTTTACCATGCTGCGCTTGCGAACGAACGCGAATGCGGCCAGCACAATGAGCGCATATGCCATCAACTCGGGCCAATCTCCGAACTTTGAAAGCCAACCCGCGATATGTTCCAGCCACAGGATCTGGTGACCAGCAATCGACCGGACGACCATTGGATCGAAGTAAAAGCCTAGACCGGCTACAACCAGCAACACCAGCAACCAAAGGATTAAATCGAACCAGGGTCGGTAAAAGATAGGAGTCGATTGCGGTCGTGACATCACTGCAAAAACGGGTTGTGTACCAGCCTGAATGTCTCACACTCGGCACTACCAGGCTTACAGGCTGTTTGCCACAACTGTGAGATCTCTTTCTCATTTATCATTCTTGTGATCAAACCCCTTCATTTGTTGCTTCTGTTCCTCGCGATTGTAGTAATCGAGTCTTCCGGAAACAATATTCTCTCCCTGATCGACCGGGACGAACCCCGATTCGCTGAGGCCACCCGGGAAATGCGGCAAAGCGGGGATTTCATCATACCTCGGGTTAACGGCGAATATCGGTTTGACAAGCCACCGCTAATTTATTGGTGCCAGGCCGCCAGCACGTTCGTGCTTGGCGAAAGCGACTTCTCAGTACGGTTTCCCTCCGTACTTTTCGCAGGCGCGACCGTTGTACTCACCGCGCTGTGGGCCGGCCGGTTGTATGGCCCGTGCGTTGGGCTCTGGTCTGGAATCATTTTCGGTACCTGTCTTCAGCTCTTTATTCATGGTCGAGCAGCCGTAGCGGATATGCCGATGCTGTTCTTTTTTCTTAGCTCGACCTGGATCGCCTGGGAGCGGATGAAATATCCAGAGTCTCGCTGGCTCTGGTTCGCGTTTTACTTTTCCCTGTCGCTCGGTTTCTTAGCCAAAGGACCGATTGCTCTTCTGCCTGCTACCTTTCCTGCGATCTTCCTTTTGAGTCAAAGGAAGCGATTGACTTTACAGGGTGGATCAATTTGCCTGGGCATTCTGGTCTTCGTATTGATTGTTGGGTCGTGGGGTATCCCGGCGCTGATCGAGACCAATGGCCAATTCTTCGCAGTCGGCATCGGAAAACACGTGGTAATGCGGTCCGTTTCGCCGATGCAGAGTCACGGTGCAAAGGGCTGGATCGGGTACGTGATTTCCCTCCCATTCTATCTGGTTTCAATCTTTTTTAGCTTCTTTCCGTGGTCTATTTTTTTACCGGGCGCCATTCTTCGTCTGCGCCGGGGGATGGATCTGTCTGAACGCTATCTGCTCGGGGGCGCGGTGGCAGTTTTTATCGTGTTCACCCTGTTCCAAACCAAGCTCCCCCACTACCTGTTGCCAGCCTTCCCGCTCTTGGCGATGCTTACGGCTCGAGCCCTAAATTTGGAAAAATCTCCACGCTGGCTGGCAATCGCTACCGTTGCCTGCTACCTGATCGTCGCCTTTGCCGGTTTCTCTTTCGTCGCCCCTTATTTTCCGGCAAAACAGTCCTACGACAGAGTAAAGGATTATTTGCGTCCTGAAACAAAGGTCGCTTTCATCGGATTCGACGAGCCAAGCCTTATCTGGTATTTCCGCTATACCGTTAGACCTTTTCTGGTGCAATTGAGCCCTCGCGAGGTAGAAGGATTTATGGCTCGGACACCGTCACCCGTTTGCGTTCTGACGCGAACGGATTGGAAACAGGTTCAAGTTAATTCCCTCTGGCAGCAGACCGAGGTTAGCGGATTCAACTTTGCCCGATGGAAAACTCGGCGCCTTGGACCAATCTTTTTTCCATTCCCGGAACCGGTCGAGCTGGTGCTTCTTTGGAGAAAATGAGAGATGACATACGACAGGAAGCTGGTTTGTTAGAAAACCAAAAAAGCCCAAGGCCAGGCGACGACTTCCTGTCATTTGTCATTTTCACAGAATTCCCATAGGTTAGGTGGGGACTTGTTTTCTTATGCGCTGCTTTATTGTTGCGGCTATTGTCATAGGCTTTTGCGTTCAGAGCTGCTGGGCGGACTTGGAGATCAAGCAAACGGTCCAGAACCTGGGTAGAAACCAGGAGGTCACGATCAAGCTGAAAGGTAACCAATGCCGGATTGATGCGAATCCGGAGACCACTGCGCTCCTGGACACCCAGACCGGCATAACCACCATTCTGCTGCATCAGACAAAAATGTTCCTGACCGTAAAAGCGGACCAGCTTGGGGCTGAAGGTGATGCCATCAAGAAACTGCTTTCCCAGAATGTGGGAAGTAACGAGACCATCGATTTTCAGCCAACCGGAAAACAAGAACAGATCAATGGGTACAACACCGAAGAGTTTGTCGGCAAAATCTACGGTCTACCGATAACCATCCAGGTAACCAAGGACTTCCCCAATTACCAATCTGTGCTGAGCGCACTTTATGCCGCCCAAAATGCGCCAGGCTTAAATCTTTTTCGAGCTTTGTCGATCCCCCCGGATAAGTACCCGGGGATGCCTATCCGAACCACGATCGAGGTTCTGGGGCAAGCCGTGGTAACAACCGTAGAATCGGTCAGTGAAACGCCGTTAGCGGATTCAGAGTTTGCCATTCCCGAAGGATACACCGAGCTCAAACCGAACCAATCGGCGACCCCGAGCGGGAGTCCGTCGCCTTCGCCGCCGTGAGAGGGTTGATCCTGGCATCCGCCTCACCCAGGCGAGCTGATTTGCTTTCCTCTGCCGGTTATCGTTTTTCGGTAGTGCAGGCGCATACGGCGGAGTTGATGGCAGACTTCCTGAGCCCGAGGGAGCTTACCCTGTTCAACGCCCGACGAAAGGCTTTTGCCGTAGCCCAACGGCACCCTGAATCGGTGGTAATGGCCGCGGACACGATCGTCGCTCTCGGCCCGAAGATCCTCGGGAAACCAAAAGACTTCCTGGAAGCTCGATCTTTTCTTGAGCAACTATCCGGGCGCAGCCACGTCGTCGTTAGCGGCGTTGCGATCGTTTTACACGCCGAATCACGAGCAGTCTACGAGGTCGCACACTCAGAAGTGAGATTTCGAAAGTTGACAACGACTGATATCGAGCACTATCTGGCACGCTCTGATCCGCTCGACAAAGCCGGCGGCTACGCCGCCCAGACGGACTCCTCCATCATCGAAAGCGTGGCCGGTTCTTTCACCAACGTTGTCGGCTTACCCATGGAAGTAGTGGCAGAGTGCCTCAATCAGTTTGAGATTCTGCCAGCGAGAGCCGGCGATCAGTAATCAGTAAACAGTAAACAGTAAGCACTAATCAATAAGCGATACCGGCAATCCAGGGAGGATCCTCACCGTCACAGATCCTAATTTCAAGATCGCCAAGCACTTTTCTATCCCCGGTTACTGATTACTGACTAGGGAGTAGTGACTAGTGATTCCTACCCAACCGGTTCGGGCCCGCCAATCCTACAATTGCGGCCCTACTCCGATGTCGCGAAGCTTAATGCGGATCTGTTCTTGTTGGTCCGAATCCTTGGCTAACTGCAACGCCTTTTGTAACTGTTCGGCGCCGGCCCGGACATTGCCCTTCTTGCCGATAATAAAACCTTTCCCGGCCAGAGCCATGATGTTGTTCGGGTCGAGTTGCAGCGCCTTGTCATAATCCGCTCCTGCTTGATCCCACTGGTTAAGCTTGGAATAAACATCGCCACGACGGAGATAGAGATCGGCATCCTGCGGTTTCAACGAGATCAAATGAGTGAAATCCTCCACTGCCTTGGCCGATTGGCCGCTCGAAACGAAAATGAAAGCACGACCGGTATAGTAATCACTTTGGTCAGGGGCTAACTCGATGGCCTTATTGAAGTCGTTAAGGGCCGACGTTTTGTCGTTCTTCTTTAGTTCAGCGAAGGCTCGCCCCGCATAAAGGGATGGGTCCCTCGGTTCCAGCTGAAGCGCTTTAGTATAATCCGCGATGGCTTTCTCAAAGTCCCCCGAGCCCCGATACAATTCCGCTCGTTCTTTCACCGCCTCCATATTGGTCGGGCTTATTGCCAGCAGAGCATTTAGATCCTCTAGTTCCTTGGCGGAATTATTCGTCCGCAGATAGGCCAATGCTCGAGCCCAAAGCGCGGTAGTGTCTTTCGGATTTTTTGCGAGCACTTTTCCGTAGTCATCGATCGCTTCCTGCCACTTACTGCTAGCCGCATAAACCTTGGCACGAGTCTCGTAGTTCTGCGGGTCGTCCGGATGGAGCGCAATCAGCTTGCTCAGGTCTTCGATAGCTTTGTCCGGTTCTTTCTTCTGAATATAGACGAAGGCTCGATAACGAAGCGTGTTGTCATCGTCGGGCTTAGCCGTCAGGACCGCGTCAAAGTCCTTCTCCGCTTCATCGAAATTGCCCAGTTCGAAATAAGCAAACCCGCGGCTGAAAAGAATCGCGGCGTCATTCTGCTGACGCTTCAATACCTCTGTATAATCCGCGATGGCTTTGTCCCATTGCTTCAGGTGCGCGTAGAGAGCCGCCCGATTCCGATAATAGAGAGGATCGTTAGGCGCGAGCTGGATCGCCTTGGAGAACGCTTCCAGAGCTTCGGTCGTTTTCCCTTCCTTCACCAATTGCACCGCCTTAGTCGTATAATCTCGAGCAGTCTCTTCGGCCGAAGCGAGGCTCGCCCCTACCCAGGTCAACCCAATCAGAGCGATAATACCAAAGTTTCTAAACATGCTATCAATTCGTCCGAGTTTTTCGTCATATCAAGAGGCGGATGGCAGTGGTGGGCCCAGTGTCCTGTTGCAAAAAAGGCTCCGGAGGAGCCAGATCTTTATAGATCCAAACGCAAAAAAAAAGACCGGAGGAGCGGTATCTGTTTGGGAAGATGGTAACCTTCGGGTGCATTGCCTTGGATGCCGCTCCTAGCGGAGCTCATCGCTTCTACGTTACGATTGCTATAAAGATTTAGCTCCTACGGAGCCGCTCTTGGGCCCGCCTAAAACAGGGGTCGGGAAAAACCGGCCTCACGTTTTCTTAAGCTACAAACCAGCTCGAGAAAAACCGTCTCACACTTTTTAACAGAAAACGGCTCCGGAGGAGCCGGATCTTTATAGATCCCGACGCAAAAAAAAAGACCAGCTCCGGAGGAGCGGTATCTGTTCGGGAAGATGGTAACCTTCGGGTGCATTGCCTTGGATGCCGCTCCTAGCGGAGCTCATCGCTTCTAGGTTACGGTTGCTATAAAGATTTAGCTCCTACGGAGCCAGTCTTGGGCTCGGATAAAACAGGGTGGCGAGAAACCACCTCACGTTTTTCGACGGCCTGCCAGGATGAGGCTTTGCGCGGCCGGCTAAGGTGAGGTTTTGCGAGCCCCTAGAAGAGAGACCGTGTGGGTCTTGTTAATTCAGGGCTTGGAATTGTGGCAACGTTGTGGCGCGCTTTCAGCGCTAGGCCTTTCTTCGTTTCCTGCCTAGGGCTACGCCCCAGAGGCTTCTATGATGAGTCGCGGCTTTGCCGCTGCTTTCCGCTCATTAATTTGCTAGGCTTCTCGACCCGAAAAAAATCTGGGTAATCCGCGTAATCTGCGGATATAAATTGTTCGTACACCGCCCAAGGCTTCCGCCAGCCCGCTGACTTATGCCTCCATTAGAAAGCTCCGGCAGATTTCACCGAACTTGTCACGTCACACCGGAGGGGAGCCGCTTGATTGAGAACGGCTACAAGTTATTTATGCGACGGTACACTAGAAGGGCGCCAATCGGCGGCCCGACTTCACCAAGCCTATGTCGTGGCTCCGGCCCTGGAGACGAATCCTGAATTCTTGCCTCAGGTGAAGAAAATTGAAAACGTAATGGCGTCCGAGCCGTCTAATCGAAGGAGTCCTGCTTGGACATCGAGAGAAAACCGAGATCTATGGCAAAAA
>JAFAVN010000186.1 GCA_019242435.1 Verrucomicrobiota bacterium
CCGCCCCTGCGCCGACCTTATGAACCAGGATGAGATGTCGACGGACTACGCTGCCATGCATCGCAGCTTCCCTGCCGGGTCACGCACCAGTGTCATCGGTTTTTCGGCAGCCTCCTAGTGCCCTGTCCCATAAATAGCTTGGCTTTCGTTGTGATCAAAATGGGCCGACGGCAAGGCGGTCCGAGCCGGACTGGCAAAGGAGCGCGCCTATCTAAATTGATACGTAACCGACGAGCAACGCGGCCGCCGGCCCATTTTCAGCGCAACCCTCCGGGCCGCGGCGGCGAAAGCCAAGTTATTTATGGGACAGGACACTAGAATCTAGGAGTTCAGAAGTACGGGAGTTCAGGAGTACAGAAACAGTCTGGGGCCGAGCGTGCAGGAAATATTCCGCAACCCATTCACCTCGCGGCCGCGATTCACCTGGTGGTCCGCTTCTGCACTCCTCAACTTCTGCACTTCTGCACTTCTGTACTCCTGAACTCCTTGAACTCCTCGAACTCCTCTCCTACGATCTAGTCCAGCAAATGCATCCGTTCGTTGGTACATCCGGATACCAATACACTGCCTGGCGAGGTGTTTTTTACCCTGAGAAAATGCCTACCGCTAAAATGCTCTCCTATTACGCAGAACAGTTTTCAACAACCGAGATCAATTATACTTTTCACCGGATCCCGAATCCGAAAACGATCGAGAACTGGTTCGTATCAACCCCGGAGAGTTTTCAATTCGGGCTGAAGGCGCCGCAGAAAATTACTCACTGGTCGAAGCTCCGGGATGCAGAAACATTGAACTACTTTCTGGGCGTGGTTTCGGATTTACGTCCAAAGCTTGGTCCAATCCTGTTCCAGCTGCCTCCCACTCTCAAAATGGACCGGACTCTATTAGCGGATTTTCTGGCAAACTTTCCAAAAAATTTCCAGGCGGCGTTCGAGTTTCGGCATCAGACCTGGTTTGTGGATGAGATTTTTTCTCTTTTACAAGAACACAATGTTGCGGTCTGCATCGCTGAAAGCAGCGAGTTCGCCGCGCCCCAGGTGGTTACCGCCAACCACGGTTATCTAAGGTTACGGCGAGAAGATTATGTCGATGCAGATATTCAGCGATGGGCTGACTATGTTGGCAGCCAGATGGATCGGTGGAATACGGTCTTTGTATATTTCAAACACGAAGAGAGCGGCATCGGGCCACGCCTGGCGAAGCAGTTTATCCAGGCAATTGAGGCATGAGCCAGATAGGATGGCAGCGAGTTTCCTGCCCTATAAATAGCGTGGCATCCGTTGCGATCAAAATGGGTCGCCGTCAAAAGCCAAGCTATTTTATGGGACAGGACATCCAGCGGTTAAACTGATTCGCCTCGCGCGCCATTGCTCAGCGATTGGACATGACCGTCATCGGGCCGGAGCGGCAAGCTGATGTGGAAGGTTGAGCCAAGGTTTGCCCCAGGACTCTCGCCCCAAATCTCTCCGCCGTGGGCGACCACGATAGAACGGCTGATCCATAATCCCAAACCCAGGCCGCCAAAGCGCCGGGCACGGTCTGGCCCCGCTTGCTCGAACGATTCAAAGATTTTCGGCGCGTCTGCGGAATCGAAACCGATCCCAGAATCGCTGACTATGGCTTCGAAAACTCGCGGCTCAGGATTGTGTGTAAGGATCCGGATCGATCCACCGGTGGGCGTGAATTTAATTGCATTATGGATGACATTCCAAAACACTTGCTGAAGTCGCAGAGCGTCGCCTATTTCGCTAGCATCGGTGGCGTTGAACGTTACGCTCACGTTCACGCGTTTAGTTTCCGCGCGAACCAGACAGACATCGATCGCACGACGGAGCACAACGTGCAGATCGAGAGCGGCTTCCCGCAACTCGAGCTTGCCATGAACAATACGGGTTACGTCCAATAGATCGTCGATCAGGCGCGTCTCCGTTTCTATATTCCGCCGAATCATAGCCAGGTCTTTCAGGACCCGTGGTGGAAGCGTGTCATCCTCCTGCAATGCGAAAATTGCCACCAGAGCGGGTGTCAGCGGGGTTCGCAATTCGTGGCTGAGCGTAGCCAGAAAATTATCTTTTGCGAGGTTGGCGCGTTCGGCAACCTCTTTGGCTAATCGCAACTGCTCATCAGCTTTTTGCCGGGTTAGATCCATTACCACCAAGCACGCCACCGTTTGGTCAGAGAGCCGTAGCGTGCTGGCAGTCAGGTGGACGGGCAGACAATCACCGTTGTCTCGATTAAGGTAGCTCTCGCACTTGAATACCGATGAAGCGCCACTAATAACGGAGGAAATGTTTTCCCAGGCTGGGGCAGAAAGGCGGGCGCTGATGTTCGAACTGATCACTTGGTCCAGTGGCGCTCCGACCATTTCGGCGAACTTCTGATTGCAATACATAATCATGCCACCAGCGGCCACCGTTACGGCTCCTTCTTGCATCTGTTCCACATAGACACGATAGGGATGCTCCGCGCCGACGAGAGTGTAGATTTGGCTTTCAGAGACAACGATCGCATCGACTTCTCCGTTTCGGATCGCATCGAGAGTCTGCTGGGCCTCCTGGAGGTTGGTCCGAAGTCGGGTCAATTCGACTTTGCTGACCCACATTCCCTCGGCACCGTCGGTGCTGATACGAGATTGTTCCTTCGGATGTCTAGACATTCGGCGCCTCTTCGTCCGCGGAGTTAGCGATACCAAGCGCAACGAGGACTCTGCCACGATCGGAGAGATCCCCGATC
>JAFAVN010000320.1 GCA_019242435.1 Verrucomicrobiota bacterium
GCGGTCCGCCCCGATCAGTTCAGCTCTCGGGAAGCGGTCTTGAAGGTCCCGGACCAGTATCTCGGGGTCATCGCCGAACGAAATAGCGCATACTCCCTTGTCAGATGCCGCCACCAGAATCGATCCAAGTGAGCATTCGCCCACTGCGAAACGGATCCGCATTCCGGTTCCGCCTTTCCGGAAGGTCGTCGGCGTCATGCCGAGAGTCTGCGTCGAGTTGGCATAAAAACGTCCGCTGGAATTGAATCCAGCGTCATAGATCGCTTCCGTCACGCTGTTACTCCTGATTAGTTGTCTGCGGATCCGCTGGTTGCGACGCGCTATCGCGTATTCCTTTGGGGTCACCCCAGTCACGGCCTTAAATAACCGATGAAAGTAGTAATGACTGACGCCGGCGGCTTTCGCCAGTTCAGCTAATCTCGGCTCGCGTTCGGCGCTTTCGATCAGCCGGCAAGCTCTCGCTACGGCCGCCTCGTGGATTGCGGTTTTGCTCGGTCCTTTCGGCCGGCAGCGCTTGCATGGCCGGAATCCCGCCTTCTCAGCTTCGTCCGCCGTATCGTAGAAAGTGATATTCCTGCGCAGCGCCGCACGCGAGGGACAAGACGGCCGACAATAAACTCCGGTCGTCCTGACAGAATAATAGAATTTCCCATCGGCCCCGGCATTCTTGCTTATAACCGCACTCCACTTTTCTTCGTCGGACATGCTTCCGGTCATGATCGCCCCGTTCGATTCAACTGCTGATGTCATAAAGTTCCTTTCAACGTTAAGGACACTTTATCCTAGATCACTTTGCCCCGAACTCCGGTTCTTGCTATTGAATTCGGGGCCACTGTCCCTCGGGGACAGTTCGCCTCGGGTCCGGCAGCTACGAAGTTGCCGGACAAGCCTGTCGATCGTTCAGGACTAGATGCGGTTATTACGAATTTCACCTTTTAGCCAAGGTATAGTAAGTGGCATTGTGATCGTGCCAGGCACGATCTAAATACGCGCCTATATCAACAAGATCGCACCTGATTCGAATTATGAGTTCTCGACTATCGGGAAAAAAAGCTGTGATTACCGCCGCGGGTCAAGGCATCGGACGGGCAACCACTGAAATATTTGTGCGGGAGGGGGCGGAGGTTATTGCTACCGACATCAACGAAGAGAGCCTGCGAGCATTGAAGTACTGTAAGGTTCAACGCCTTGATGTCACCGATTCAAATGCAGTGCAGGCTTTCGCGCGCAATACGGGGACAATCGATATTCTCTTCAATTGCGCAGGCTACGTACATTCTGGCTCGATCTTTGAGTGTACGGACCTCGATTGGGAATTCGCTTTTGCCATTAATGCGCGGGCGATGTTCTGGCTGATCAAGGCGTTCCTGCCCGGCATGCTGGAAAAAGGATCCGGCTCGATCGTTAACATGTCTTCGGTCGCCTCCAGCGTGAAGGGCGTGCCCAACCGGTTCGTTTATGGCACGAGTAAAGCCGCGGTCATCGGGCTGACAAAGTCTGTTGCTGCAGACTTCATTACCCGCGGTATTCGTTGCAACGCTATCTGCCCCGGAACGGTAGATTCGCCGTCGCTGGGGGATCGAATTGCGAAACAAGCAGCCGACCAGAAGACAACGCCGGACGAAATTCGCAGATCCTTTATCGACCGGCAGCCAATGAAGCGTCTCGGTAAACCCGAAGAGATCGCTAACCTGGCGGTTTATCTGGCCTCCGATGAATCTGCGTTCACCACGGGCCAGATTCATATAATTGACGGTGGGTGGCTGACGTGAATGAGAGAGCTGTCTGGCGCTCGCACTGGAGGAGAGCCGCTTTGCAGGCATCCAGCTCCAGGTGTGAGGCAACCAGGCGGCTCCCGGGAATGATCCAGCGGCCTCAAACATATAATTCCGATCTAGCGAGAGGGAAACATGATCCCCATCCGGACACCTCGACGAAACGATTTGGATCATGGTCGAACAACGCTGGATCGTTCCCGGGAGCCGCCTGCTGGCAACCTGCAGACTTGCTATCCTACAAAGCTGCTCCCCTCCAGTGCGGTGGGCGTTTTCACGCATTGTCTTTTGGTCTCCGAGCTCGTAGTAACCTTCTCGGGTTATCTACTCCCTTCCCCAGGCTACGATACCATCCACTTCGCCGGCCAGGTGGATGCAACCCGCCTGAAACCATACTTCTCGAAAATCGGACGGCTGGTAGGAAGGCCGTCCACCCGTAAATAGCGAACCGACTCGCATCGCCGCGCCATGTTGAATCCGTGCCGAAACGAGCGCTCGGTACACCCCGCGTCTGCGAGACTCCGGGCGACGCTCGCACTGGAGGGGAGCCGCTTTGGAGGCATCCAGCTCCAGGAGTGAGGCAACAGGCGGCTCCCGGGAATGATCCAGCGGCCTCAAACATATAATTCCGATCTAGCGAGAGGGAAACACATCCCCCGTCCGGA
>JAFAVN010000390.1 GCA_019242435.1 Verrucomicrobiota bacterium
CCGAAAGAAAAGATGACCATGTTTCTCCTGGCTGACGGGCGGCGCATCGCTGTACGCCCTTCCGGGACGGAGCCAAAGATCAAATTCTACCTGTTTGGCCGCATTCCTGTTGAAAACTCGGTCGCATTGCCCGCCGCAAAAACAGACTTGTCCGGATCGCTTAGCCGGCTTTGGGAATGGCTGCGAACTGATGCCGTTAAAAGGGTTGGCAAGTAGGCTGGTAGGAACGCAAAAGAAACATCTTTTGATCGACTTTTCGTGCTAACGGTTACGACATTCAATCCTTCGCCAGGGAGGCTTATCGGGTGAATAGTTTTCGGCAGCCGGGTTGGTCAACCATGGCTCGGGCTAACGTAAAACGGGGCGGCAACTCGGTCACGGGTATACTGATCGCTGTCTGCATTTTATTGGCTGGCTGTGCGCATAAACCCGCGCCTGCGGGTCCGCAATATCCGGCTGTTCCTGAAGCATCGGTTCGCTTGTTAGCGGCCGCTCCCCAGCCGCCGTTCGCTCGACTCGGTGTAGTAACTGTCCAGGACCGCCTGACAAATATGCCTGGTGACACCTGGCCCCAAGTGCGCAGCCTGGCGGCACGGGCGGGTGCGAACAGAGCATTTATTCGTGGCCAAAGGACTTTCTGGTGGCGCGATCCGGCGACGCGCCGGCGAGTTCGCATGCAACGGGTCGTGTATCAGCTTGTTTATCTTCCGTAGCCTGCATCGCTTGAAAAATGCGCTATCATTTTTCGAGCGATGCAGGCTACCGATGTGATTCGTTTGTTTAAGCTCCAGGCCCATCCGGAAGGCGGGTATTATCGGGAATCGTTTCGTGATTCCAGAGAGGTCGAGGGCCGGGCTGCCTCGACAGCTATTTATTTTCTGTTGAAACAAGGAGAGATTTCACGCTGGCACCGAATCGATGCGGTGGAGGTCTGGCATTGGTATGCCGGAGCGCCGATTCGTCTGCAGATTGATGCTGGTGATGGGCCGAGGGAAACGTTTTTGCTGGGAACGAATTTTTCGAAGAACGAGCGTCCTCAAGTGATCGTTCCGGCTCATGCGTGGCAAACTGCTGAGACGTTGGGTGAATGGACGTTGGTCGGGTGCACGGTTGCCCCCGGTTTCCAGTTTGAGAAGTTTGAGCTCCGCTAGCTTGAATTTCTCACGGGACGTAGCTCATAGAACTGCGATGTGCGCTGGTTCCGTGAGAAATTCAGGCTATGACCAGAATGCTCCGGCTCTGCCGGCGCATTTTAGTGGATCTATAACGGTGGGATCAGGTTTTTAAGGGTTGGTGGTCAGGAACTGGTTACTAGATCGCGGATAGCGGCAGCGGTCTTTGGGCCGATGCCGGGATAGTTTCCAGGACTTCGATTGGAGCGTTGATGCAGGCCTCGATACTGCCGAAATGTTCGAGGAGACGATAAGCTCGTCCTGGGCCGATACCGGGGAGGGTTGTTAGTAAGCGGAGTCGTCGCGTGCGTTTTCTCTTCGGTTTGCCATTGTGATATCTAGAAATTTCGTTGCGGAGACGCGCCAGCTGGCAGCCTGCATAAACCAGCAATTGCGCGGTTAGTTTTGGAGTCTCGGATCTGAATACTGGTAGGTCAAAGATCAGGGTTAGGGTGATCAAAGCTACTGGCTGAGCCTCGCAGCGCAAAGCAAGCGCTTTCCAATCGGCGGCAGTGCCTTCCTCGATGAAAGCCGGGCGTAAACTGAGTTCTGTTAGCCGCTTCGCTTGTGAGAACAGCCGCTCATCGATGATGGAATCCGCAAAGTCCGCCGCGGTTTTGCGCTCGAATATGGCAGATCCATCCACAATGTAGTCACCTGTGCTCAAGTTCTCCCAACGCAGACGAATGTTGGGCAAATTGGATAAATGTTCCAAGACCCCTGACCGGGCTTCCCTATGGTCTACGATGATTTCAGTAACTGTATTCATCAGAGCGCCCCTATCACCGCCTGACAATGAGCGTCGCAGAAAGCCGTCTCCAGAAATTTCCCTAAACCGCTTCCCTCCATTTATGCCGATAGCTGGGAAAGAGCTGGTTTTCTCTTCGACAGATAGGTTGCTGATCGCGCAGATCGGGATGAAATGTACTTCGTCTTCCTCTTCTTTCTACAAAGCGGCGGCGGTCACAAGGACCTTTCGCTTCTACTAACCTTGTGACCGCCTTACCAGCCAATCAGTGCGATCAGAAAGCCGATGTCCTATCGCCTGTTTTGTTTGGCTTTCTACTCTTGTGAGGCGCTGCCGGCAGCAGGAGGGTTAGACTTCTTGGCCCGCAGCCGAGCGATTCTTGCCGCGTTAGCGGTTTCCCAGGTCTTCGCCTGGTCAGGTGTTAACACTGCTTTGATGTTCGTGACATACTGGTCATGCAGCTCTTTTCGTTTTGATCTTTTCTCAGCTGTCGTCGCTGCTGCATCGCTTTTTACCGACTGTACCGCATCTACATAGTTGCTAATGATAGGAGTAACCTTGCTCTCTTCATCGGGAGTGAGCGAGACGCTTTTTCTTAGCATCGTGAGTTCTCTTTTCTTAAGAGCTTCGGGAGAGGTGGTGCGCTTCTTAGCCGGTGCCGGCGCTTGAGCGGGACTGGTCACCGAAACCGCGGTGGTCTGGGCAACAGGGTCAGGGCCTGTAGATTGAGTAACCGGATCCGCATGAGCAGAGCCCAAACACCCGGCTACGAGGAGGGTTAATAAGGGTACAGACAGGAATGTTTTTTCCATATGGGGAGAAAAGATAGGGCAGATAATATTAATATACAATGAAAAATAACGTTATTTCATTGTGATATATTGAACAGCAGGCTTGCAGATTGTGCTGCTAATCTTCGAGGTCATAAAATTCCAGCCTGCCGAATGTGCTGAAAGGGTTCAGCGGCGAAGCCGCGACTTAGGCTAGAAAAGACGAGAGGCTTTCCGGGCCAAGTATTCGCCAATGCGAGTGTTTGCCGATTACGACCAGATATTGGCTGATCCAGATCTGGAGGCAGTAGTGATCAGCCTACCGAACTCACTCCACTCCCCGGCAACACTCAAGGCC
>JAFAVN010000360.1 GCA_019242435.1 Verrucomicrobiota bacterium
GGTTAGCAACCGCCGAGCAACTCCCGGGAGCCGCCTGCTAGCTAATCCTTAAGCTAGAAACCTACAAAGCGGCTCCCCTCCAGTAGAGGGGGTCGCCGCGTTTCTCGATTCCGGGGGGGAGTTACAAGTTGAGCGATTCCGAGCTGAATGCGGAACCCGGAACTGCAACTGTATGGGTCTAATAAGATTGGCGGTTAGTTTTACGCTAACCGCCAGCTGCGAACTGTGAACCGCAACTGCGGAACGTGAACCGCGAACTCTTAACGCTTAGTACCGGTAATGTTCGGGCTTGTAAGGACCTTCGACCGGGACGCCGATGTAATCGGCTTGTTTCGCCGTGAGCTTTGTTAGTTTGACTCCGATTTTCCCCAGGTGCAACCGAGCGACCTCCTCGTCCAGTTTTTTGGGAAGGATGTATACGTTTGGCTTGTAAGTCTCCCGATTTTTCCAGAGATCGATCTGGGCCAATACCTGGTTGGAAAACGAGTTACTCATCACAAAGGAAGGATGCCCAGTAGCGCAACCGAGATTTACTAACCGGCCTTCCGCCAACAGGAAGATCTCATGTCCATCCGGAAACGTGTATTTATCAACCTGCGGCTTGATGTTGGTGTGCCGGATGCCTGGAAATGATATCAACTTATCAACTTGGATCTCGTTATCGAAATGGCCGATGTTACAAACCACGGCTTGGTTCTTCATCTTAGCCATATGCTCGATGGTAATTACATCACAATTGCCGGTAGTCGTGACATAAATATCGCCGCGACCGAGTGTATCCTCGATAGTCGTTACTTCGAAGCCTTCCATCGCCGCCTGGAGCGCATTAATCGGATCGATCTCGGTGATGATGATCCTGGCGCCTTGCCCGCGAAGCGATTGGGCGCAGCCCTTACCTACGTCTCCATACCCGCACACGACCGCGATTTTTCCAGATAGCATCACATCCAGAGCGCGATTAATGCCGTCTACCAGCGAGTGACGGCATCCATAAAGGTTGTCGAACTTTGATTTCGTGACTGAATCGTTGACGTTGAAAGCAGGCACGAGCAGTCTGCCCGCTTCCTGGAGCTTGTAGAGCCGGTGAACGCCGGTCGTGGTTTCCTCGGAAACTCCCTTCCAGTCTTTAACCAACTCATGCCATCGATATGGATTTTCGGCATGGATCTCTTTGAGCAAGTTCTTAATAACTTGTTCTTCGTGACTGCCGGAAGGTGTATTAACCCAGCCGCTGCCTTCCTCCAGTTCATACCCTTTGTGGAGTAACAGGGTGACGTCGCCGCCATCGTCAACCACTAGCTGCGGGCCGAGCCCGTCCGGATGAGAAATCGCCTGGTTGGTACACCACCAGTATTCCTCCAGAGTTTCGCCCTTCCAGGCAAAAACCGGAACGCCGGCTTTGGCAATCGCCGCGGCGGCGTGATCTTGCGTCGAAAAAATATTGCAGCTCGCCCATCGAACCGATGCCCCAAGGTCGCGCAGCGTCTCGATCAACACCGCGGTTTGGATTGTCATGTGAAGCGAACCGGTGATCCTTACGCCGGCTAATGGCTTGGCCGCGGAATACTTTTCCCGGATGGCCATCAGTCCGGGCATTTCTTTTTCCGCGATTTCAATCTCCTTACGGCCGAAATCGGCCAAACCGATGTTGGCGACTTTGTAGTCGGTCGTTTGTTCTGCGCTGATGCTGCTCATGGGTATTTGCTTAGGAAACGAGTTGTCGGAGCGCCTCTGCTTTGTCGGTGCGTTCCCAGGTTAAAGAATCGAGGTCGTCCTCGCGGCCAAAGTGGCCGTAGTTAGTGGTTTTGCTGTAGATCGGTCGCAACAGGTCTAGTTGCTGAATGATTGCTGCGGGTTTGAAATTGAAGACCTCGAGAACGGCTTTCTCTATTTTGGTTTCATCGAATTTCGATGTGCCGAAAGTATTTACGCAGACGCTGACCGGGTCCGGATAACCGATAGCGTAAGCAAATTGGATCTCGCATCGGTCGGCAAGTCCGGCTGCCACAATGTTCTTAGCAACATACCGTCCCATGTAAGCGGCGGAACGATCGACTTTTGACGGGTCCTTACCCGAAAAGGCGCCGCCGCCATGGCGACCCATACCGCCGTAGCTATCCACGATGATCTTTCTGCCGGTCAGTCCGGAATCGCCTTCGGGGCCGCCAATCACAAACCGGCCAGTGGGATTAATCAGATAACGGGTTTCGGCGTCGATCAATTCGGTTGGAATGATTCGACGGATGACTCGTTCAATTAACGTCTCTCGAATCTCTTTATGCTTCACGTCCGGGGAATGCTGGGTCGAGATCACGACCGCTGTGACTCGAATCGGAGTAAAGCCTTCGTATTCAACGGAGACTTGGGTTTTTGCATCTGGGCGCAGCCAAGGAAGCTCTCCTGATTTCCTCAGCCGAGTTAGTTCGCGCCCAAGCTTATGGCTGAGTTCAATTGGGATAGGCATGAGCTCAGGAGTCTCTCGGACGGCAAAACCAAACATTAGACCTTGGTCTCCGGCACCCTGCTCTTCGGTTTCTTTCCCTTCGGCGCCTCGTGCATCCACGCCCTGAGCGATGTCCCGGGATTGCCGGCTCAGAGCCTGTACCACCAGGCAGGTATCGGCATGAAAAAGCGATTCCTCATGGACATAGCCAATTTCGCGAATGGCGGATCTGACTTCCTCGATATAATCGAACCTAGCGTTGGTGGTGATTTCGCCGGCGATCACAACGAGGTTCCCCTTGGCCAAGGTTTCGCAGGCGACCCGGCTGCGCGGGTCTTGGCTCAAACAAGCATCAAGGATCCGATCGGAAATCGTATCGCAAACCTTATCGGGATGACCTTCGGTGACGGATTCGGACGAAAAGATATAACGGCGCGCCATAAAATGAGTTGGTTACAGGTGGATCTGCTGGCTGAAATGGGCGAATAGTAGAGTATATTGACCAATCATGATATCCTGATATATCCCTTAAACCGATGTCGTCAACGTTGAATTCGCTCAAAATCCTCGCGGATCCAATCCGGGCACGACTACTCCTGCTACTAGACGGCCATGAACTCTCCGTGGCGGAGATCCAGGAAGTCCTCGGGATGGGACAGTCGCGTATTTCTACCCATCTTGCCCAGCTGAAACGGGCCGGGCTGGTTCATGATCGCCGAGTCGGTAAAAACATCTACTACGGATGGGGCACCAATGGCTCGCTGCCTCGGGAGGAGTTGAGGCGATTGGTTTCTCTGGTGGTCAAGGAGCTTCCAGAAGCTCGAGCTGATGAGCTGAGCCGGAAGCACGTTTTGACCAAGCGTCATGATCGGTCGCGAGAGTATTTCAATCGGCTGGCTGGGAAATTTGGCAGGAGCCATTGCCCAGGCCGGTCCTGGCAGGCCCTGTCCCACATGCTGTTGGCCCTTGTACCCGAGGTCGACGTAGCCGATCTGGGCGCCGGCGAGGGTACCTTGGCTGAGTTGCTGGCGCGCCGGGCAAGAAGTGTGATCGCCGTGGATCTGTCCGAAAAAATGGTGGAGTTCGGTTCTTCACTTGCGCGTGAACATGGGCTGAAGAACCTGGAATTCAGATTGGGAGATATCGAGAACCCTCCAATTGAGCCGGGCAGCATCGACCTGGCGATCCTTAGCCAAGCGCTTCATCACGCGATTGATCCGAGGCGCGCAATTCAGGCAGCTTACCAGATCCTGCGCCAGAACGGGCGAATTCTTATCTTGGACCTGCTGGCGCATGGGTTTGAGCAAGCACGTGAGCTGTACGCTGATATCTGGCTTGGGTTTAGCGAGGTAGAGCTGCTGCGCCTACTGAAGGATGCCGGCTTCTCGCGAGCCGATGCTCGAGTGGTCTTTCGTGAAACTAAGAGTCCTTATTTCCAGACGGTGCTGGCGACGGGAGTGAAGGAGTAGAGTCTGAAGGTTCGCGGTTCACCGTTCAGGTTAGCGGCAAGGCGAGGCTCCAGCCGAGCCGAATTCCCAAGAGCCAGCCTCATCCTCCAACATGGCTCGGATCCTCTTACGCCGCCCAGTCAGTTCCCATCAGGGAATTGAAACACTGGGAATAGACGGCTCGGCTGGAGCCTCGCCTATCAATCCACCGAAAACCGCAAAGAGCGAGCGCGGAACCGCGAACGGCGAACTCTCCCCGTTGACCGCGCGGCGTGATCCGGCTAAAAGATGCCGCCGATGCGATGGCTCTGTTTTTTTCTATTTCTGATTCCGGCGAGCGTATTAGCTGAATGGCGCGTTGTCGACCGGCAGCCTGCAGAGCCGGGTGAGGGCGTCCCTTTCAAATTACGAGTGACGAACGGCAGCCAGGCTGCGGAGCTTTGGCTGATTGTTTTCAGGCCGTCGGAGTTCATCGTGAAAATCGTCGGTGACAGTGAACAGTATTCCTCTGTTCAAGAGGCGGCCGCCACCCTCAATGCCGTAGCCGGGATCAACGGCGGGTATTTCCGGCCAGACAGCTCACCGGTTGGTCTGCTGGTCAGCGACGGCAAAACTCTCCATCGATTCGAATCGGCCAAGCTGCTATCGGGAGTCTTTTTTGTTCGGGATGGCAGACCCGGAATTGTGCGCAGCCAAAACTTCTCCAAGATCAAAGGAGCCTCTGAGGCCGTACAATCCGGCCCGTTTCTGGTCGAAAGCCAAAAAAGCGTGGTCGGGCTCAACAACGACCGGAGTGCGCCTCGGACATTTGTATTTGCTGGTCGCAACGCACTTTGGGGCTTCGGGATTTGTCGCTCAGTAACGCTCGCGGACATGGGGGAGTTACTCCTTCTACCCGATCTTCTGAACAAATCCCGAATAGTGACGGCTCTCAATTTGGATGGCGGCTCGTCCACCCAGTTCTGGGCACGTTCCGACGACCGGGTAGTGAGTTCGCCGGCATTCTCCGTGGTGGCCGATTACCTATTGCTTCTACCGAAAAAGAAATGAGCGATATGAGGAAATTGATGTCTTCAGATATTGCAGGTCGAAAACGTGACTGCCCAAAATTTACGTTGATCTAAAGAGAGCCCTCCCCCACTTTGCGGTTCTTATCCGCCCAAAGTCTTATGTTTAGTTTTGTTAAGCTTGTTCTCAGTGCCGGCCTGATCCTAATGCTACTCCAAAAGCCCAGCTACGCCCTGGACGCAGACCAGAAAACTGTCTTGGACGCTTATAAAAAGCCCTGGGAGATCTATCTTACCGCAATGCAAGATCTGGCTGCAGCCATGAAGACGGCTCAGCGCGACCAGGATGTGGTCAAAGCCGCGGATAAGTTCTGCGACGAAGCCAACCGATTCGTTGATGATTACAACGATGTGCGCGAGCGCTATCAAGGATCCGAGGTATTGAAGAGCATGGATAACGACGCTGAGGCGAAAAAGAACATCCAGGACTTCATGAACGACCTGAAGAAGAAGATCGAAGCTTCAAAGCCGACCTTCGACACTCTGAAGCAGGACCTGATCAAGTTCGCAAGTTCTCCCGAAATAAAGAGAGTGCAGAATCGACTGGCTTCCACTATGAACCGAATTCAGCTGGTCGAGATGTAGGAATGCCGGGAACGGGCATGAGAGGTCACTGAGCGACAGAATCGGAGGATTCGGCTCACGTTGGAAGGTGACGCGCACTGGGATTTCGGCTCGGCGTGAGCCTCGCCCTGCCGGTCGTGCCGTCCAGAAATTACCAATCACTTCTCACTAATCACCCCTCACTTCTCTGCTGCCGCCGCTCTGACCCTCTCTCTGCGAAGGTTATGCTCGTTCTCACCGAGCACCGGTGTAAGATCCAGATGGGGCGGAGGAGGCAATTCGATCCACGAGCGGCAACCACCGAAGGACTTCTGATAAGGTAAGACCCAGACTGGAGATATACGAAACACCCGGACCATCGCCAGGTGCAAACCCTTGGGCTCGTCATAGGCGTACCGTTGTTCGAGCACTTCCGGCTTCAAGATGTGCAGGTCCGAAAGCGGTTCCAGGATAGCGAGATCGGTTATCCACGCGGTGAACTCGACTTGGGCGTAACCGGCCAAAGCGACCGAATCGCTGTTTTCAGACCCTACTGTGGTTCTCGGGTCTAGTCGCAATCGCTCGACCTGTTCGTGGAAAAAAGTGGGAAATAAAAAAAAACTTTCATGACGAAACCTGAACCCATCCCGTCCTTCGGCGATTCCTCCCTTGCGGAAAATAAGGCTGGTTGCGCCCTCCAGCATTGAGTTGCAAACCAGGGCCCATTCTTTGAATGCATGCGGAGTGATCGACGTTACTGAAATTAAATTCTCGGTTGCGCCTTGCACTTGCGTCATGTGTTAGGTGTAGCACAGTTTTGATTTCCAGTTAACCTCGCCGCATGCCCCTGAAAATAGACCTGCATTGCCACTCATTTTTTTCCGGGGACGGCGTAAGCAGCCCGGAACAGCTCATCGAAGCAGCCCGGGCGAAGGAGCTAAACGGGTTCGCCATCACTGATCATAACACCTGCGATGCCGTCAAATATCTCACCGACAAAGGATTGATGCGACCGGATGGCTTACCGGTGAACGATTTCCTGATCATACCAGGAGTGGAAGTCACTACGGCGGACGGACACCTGCTTTGTATCGGCGCAATTCTCCCGGATCTGAAGGGCCGGCCGGCTTTGGAGGTTTGCCACTTGATTCATGAAGCGGGCGGGGTCGCCATTCCACCGCACCCCTACGATCTGTTTCGAGCCGGGATTCGCGAGAATGTTTTGAACACGTTGCCGATCGATGCGGTGGAAGTGTTCAACGCTGCCACCACCCTGAAACGATATAACCATCTGGCTTACGATTACGCGCTCAAACGGAAGCTCCCCATGACGGTGGCCAGTGATGCCCATCATTATGCTGCCATTGGAACGGCTTACACCGTTCTGCTTACCGACAATTTTTCCGTAGCCGGAGTGCTCGCACAAGTCCGCAAAGAGAACGATCTGAGCCGGAATTACCTCTCGATCAGGGATAGCGTCCGCAAGACCTGGAACAACTGGCTGCGGCTGCGGAAGCGGAGACCGTACTCGCCTGAAGCTGGTCTGCCCTCGCCTGAAGCTCGGTCAGATGACAAATGACAGACTGTACAGGAAAAAAAGACGTGTCCGTTTTCTTATCCGGTAATGTGTCATCTGACCGAGGTCAGACGAGGCGCACGGCGCGGGTCTTATCCAGTTTCAATATATCCCCGGGCTGAAATGAAAGGCGAGCTTTGGGATCGGACAATTTTTGGCCCCGCCATTGGACGCTGCCTTGTTCGATGAGCCGCCGGGCATCACCTCTGGATCGGGTCAGATTAAAGCCGAGAGCATAAGCGGTCACTACAGCTGAGACTAGATCGTTGCCCAAGCTGGACAGTTGAACTTGTGGCAACTCGGCTGAGTCCAGGTCCCGTTTGCTGAAGCGGGTTTCAAATTCCTCCAGGGCTCTCTTAGCTGCCGGGGCGTCATGGAACCGGGTCACAATCCGGCTCGCCAATAGCTTTTTTGCCTCCATCGGGTGCCCGGCAGGCGTGCTCTCGTTCAACAACACTTCGTAGTAGCGAGTCATGAGTTGATCCGAGATACTCATGATCTTGCCAAACATGGAGTCAGGCGAATCCGTCAGGCCGACGTAGTTGCCGAGGCTCTTGCTCATCTTTTGGACGCCATCCAGGCCTTCCAGAATCGGCAACAGACACGCGATTTGCTGGGCTTGCCCGTGCTCCTTCTGCAGCGCTCGACCGACCATAATATTAAACAGTTGATCGGTCCCGCCCAATTCGACGTCGGCACGTATCATTACCGAGTCCCAACCTTGCATCACTGGGTATTGCAACTCGTGCAGGAATACCGGGCTTTCTTCGTCGATCCGGCGGCGAAAATCATCTCGCTGCAGCATCTGTTGGAGGGTGACTCGGCTATTGAGGCGGATGACCTCCATGAAAGTCATTTTTCCGAACCAATCGCCATTCCACACCATTTCAGTGCGCTCGGGATCCAGGATCTTAAAAGCCTGGATTCGGTAGGTCTCGGCATTGGCTAATACTTCCTCGTGTGTGAGAACTGGCCTCGTGCTTGAGCGCCCACTCGGATCGCCGACCATGGTGGTGAAGTCGCCGATTACCAGAACCGCCTGGTGTCCCAGGTCTTGAAACTGGCGAAGCTTGGAAAGACCGACTGAATGCCCCAGATGCAAGTCGGGCGCAGTAGGATCAACGCCAAGTTTCACTCTCAGAGGACGGTTTTCAGTCAACTTCTGTTGTAGCTCCTGCTCGCTGATCAGCTGAGTGTAGCCCTGCTTGATCTGTTGAATAACTTCGCTCGCCATTAAAAGGTTCAAGGTGTTGAGTTCGGAGTTTCGAGTTCCAGGAACCGCCCGGCTCGCCGGCTCTAACTAAATACCCAAAATGTTTTCGAATGCGAACGCAGAACCCGGAACTGCTCGAGTTGACATCGGCTTCGCTCCGACTATTCTTCCCGACTCTCGACGATCCAGGATCCGGTTATATGAAACGAACTTATCAACCTTCAAAGCGCACTCGGAGGCGCCAGCACGGTTTTCGGGCTCGGATGAAAACGAAGGGCGGCCGCGCTACGCTGGCCCGGCGCCGTCAACAAGGCCGGAAGCGGCTGTTGCCGGCTGGCGCCGAAATCCAGTACGCTAGACATACCCAAGCCTGAGGTAATTATGCCCGCCGAGGAGCGGGAACGATATCGGTTTCCTAAAGCTTGTCGGCTCTCCCGGTCTATCGAGTTCCAGCTGGTCCGGCAGGCAGGCAAAGCCTGGACCGGCCGTCATTTAGTATTGGCTGTTCTGGTGCGGGCGGATACGGACCGTCCCCATCTGGGAATTGTGACAACGCGGAAGGTAGGTACGGCGGTGATTCGCAACCGAATCAGAAGACGGATCAAAGAGATTTTTAGATTGCACCAATTTGAGCTAATATCTGGTATTTGGCTGGTGACGATCGCTCGCATGTCGGCTGCAACCGCGAGGTTCAAAGACTTGGAGCGAGATTGGTTGCGGCTGGCGGAGCGCGCCTCTATTTTAGCCCGGTCTTAGCTCGATCGCCCGGTCGCGGGACCTGCGGGAGTTTGCTCATGGTGTGGATATTGAAGTTTTTGCTTAGAGTTTACAAGTTGACGCTTTCTCCATTTCTGGCGGCGTTAACCGGCGGCCCTGGTAGCGGCTGCCGGTTTGTGCCGACTTGCTCCGAATATCTTGTTGAGGCGGTGGAGGAACATGGGCTGATGGCCGGAAGTTGGCTCGCCCTTAAGCGGCTTCTTCGATGCCATCCATGGGGCGGATCAGGGTATGACCCTGTACCTGCCCGACAACCGAAATCCTCCATTTAATAGCATGCCTCGCGATCGTCTTACCTGGATCATCATCCCTCTAGCCGTCTTAGGCTTGGTTTTATCCATTTTTTGGCAACAACAGGAAGCAGAAAAAGCACGGGCTCTAGCTCAGCTGAATCACATTGCCACTCCTGCGCAGGTCTCTCCATCGCCAACCGCCACCCCTTTACCGCAGACCGAAGCGCCTGCGACTTCCCCTGCGGCTCCGGCAGTACCCGAACAGAAAGCCAGCCTCAAAAGCGAGGTAGCAAACCTGCATTTCTCCAATAACCGGGGCGGCGTAAACGTGGTAGAACTGCTGCAACACCGGGCGGAAGACGATAATCCGGTCGTCCTCAATAGCCCTCAGGCGCCGGGCATCGGTGCGATTGCGCGTAACCCGAACGATTGGCGTGATACCGGGTACACGTTGGCCGAAGACCCGGTGACCCATGCAGTCACCCTGACGAAGGACGCGGGCAATAACATTCAAATCGCCAAGACCTTTAGTGTCGGGCAAACAGCCGGGTTGCAGGACCCGTATCAGTTTAAGTTAGCTATCAAATTCCAGAATACCGGCAGCACCGCCCAAGAGGTACCGGGTTTCTTTGTCAGCACGGGCTCGGCCCAACCGATGCACGCGACTGATCGTTCAACCTACACGACTTTCAATTGGTATCGGGACGGCCGTTTTCAGTCCGTGCCGGTCACCTGGTTCGACGCCGGACATCTTTTAGGATTCCTGCCGATCCAGACGTCGCCGCCTCATGAAATTTATTCTGAGACCGGTGACCACATCATGTGGGCGGCCGTAGCCGATCAATATTTTGTCACCATTTTGCAGTCTCTTGATAAGAGCGGCACGCAAGTCTGGGCACGGCGGGATCCGGTATCAGCGGAAATTAATCCCAGGGCCTGGAGTATCCAGGGAGCGCTCGGGTTCTCAGGTTTTACCCTTCAACCGGGCGAGACGAATACGAAAGAATTTGCGATTTATGCCGGACCAAAAGAGTACGGCCGGTTATCGCGTTTGGGCGGCGATCTGAATGCGGTCGTGAACTTTGGTCCGCCGTTCGGCTTCATTAGCCAGATCTTGCTGACCTCGATGAATACTCTTCATGCATTTGTGGGGAGTTACGGTGTCGCGATCATCATCATGACACTGATCATCCGGCTCCTTCTTTGGCCGGTCCAAAACTACTCGATGAAGAGTATGCGGCGGATGGCCAAGCTATCGCCAATCGTCAATGAGTTGAAGGTCAAATATAAGGACGACCCACAGCGGATGAACCAGGAGATGATGAAGCTGTACAAGGAGTACGGTATCAATCCGTTGACCGGCTGCCTTCCGATGCTGATTCAGATTCCGATTTTCTTTGGTTTCTATGCGATGTTGGGTTCAGCGGTGGAGCTCCGGAACAGCTCGTTCCTGTGGGTGAGAGACCTTTCTCAGCCCGATACGATTGGCCATGTGTTGGGCTTCCCGATCAACATTATTCCGCTGATCATGGCGGCTACTCAGTTGTGGCAGCTCCGGATCACGCCGAAGACCGGAGACCCGTCTCAACAGCGGGTTTTGCTGGTCATGCCGATTGTCTTTCTATTCATCTGTTACAACTTTGCGTCAGCATTGGCGCTCTATTACACAGTCCAGAACCTATTCCTGATCGGGCAGACCTACTTGACCCGAAACCAAGCCGAGCCTCAGCTGACCAAGCCGGTCAAGGCCCAGGCAGTTGCGAAAAAGAAGAGTTACCGTTAATTGAATCGTTGCCGGCATCCCGTTTATGGACGCGAAAGAGATCCTGGACACCATGTTAGGCTATCTCGGTTTCGTGGCTGAGATTCAGGAGATCGAGACGGAGAACGGTGTTCAGCTGCAAGTGTTTACTGCCGAGGGGGATGCACTTATCGGACATAATGGTGAAACCCTGGAGGACCTGCAGTTTTTGTTGAATCGTATCCTGCAGTGCCAGGATCGAAGCGCGCCACGTGTGCAGGTAGATGTTTGCCACTGGCGAGCGATGCGCGATGACAAACTTCGCCAACGGGTACGCCAGGTGGCCCAGACCGTCCGGCTGACCGGCCGGCCGGTTAAGCTGGAGCCAATGAACTCGTACGATCGTCGGATTGTTCATAACACCTTGAAGGACGATCCGGAGTTAATGAGCTTCAGCCCGAGCGACGATGCCCGAGTCAAGCGGATTACGATTCAGCGACGAACTGCCGCCAGTCATTCGGAAGGCGGATCGAGGGGGTAGGCCAAGATTGGCAGGGCGAGGCTTCCGTAAGGTCTAGGATCTTTCGGGAAGCGTTTGGTTTCCTTGTTCGCTGATGATGCTATACCGATAGGCCGCCGAGCCGTTGATGCAGGGTGGCCAATTCCCTGGGTAGCAGCTGATTGTTTTCACCCCGGCGGAAAGAACACCTGGCAGGACAGGGCGACTCGTTGGAGGAGGCTTGGCGGCGTTTCGATGTAGGACGCGAAGGATGGAAGGCGCCTCCGTTACTGTGAAAAGCATTTGATTGAGCGGAGCCTCGCCCTGCCAATCCTAGGCCGCCTTTTGCTGCTTACCTGACGGCGCTGAGCCTCTGGCTGAGGGGACCTGCAACTCTGCAATGGCCGCCATTACCCGATCGCTAAGGGCTTGGTAAGCGTCACGCTCATCACTGGCAACATCTTCTTTTCTAAAATACAAGGGCTTACCGATGACGACTTTAATTCGCGTAAACCGAAGACCACCCGAACGCGGAAGAGCATCGAAAGATCCAAAGATTCGCACCGGTACGACGGGCACGAGTGATTTTGCGATGATCAACCCAATACCGGCTCGGCCAGGCTGCAACTTGCCATCGGAGCTTCGAGTTCCTTCTGGAAACATAATTACCTGTTTTCCGGCCTTTAGAATCCGTAAGACTGCTTTTACTGCACCGAGGTCGCCTCTCTCTCGATCGATCGGGATCGTGTTCAGCTGCTTGATCAGCCAGCCTAGAATTGGCCAGTCCATTAGGCTTTTCCTCGCCAGGTAATAAATATCATTCGGGCAACTCACCCCGACTAAAGGGGGATCTAGATAGCTGGCGTGATTGGAGGCGAGGATCGCAGGTCCATCTTGGATGAGGTTTTCCTGTCCAAAGACCTTTAATCCAAACCCGAACTTTGCGATCAGGGCGCAAAGGGTGTGGCCGGCTCGGTAAATCGGCGTCATTGTTCCTGAACGACGATCGCCGGCAAGCCCTTTAGCCGCAATCTGCGTACTACTTCTTCAACGACGCCCGATATCGAAAGACTGGAGCTGTCCACAATGTCCGCGTCATCGGCAATGATCAGCGGCGAAGATCGCCGGGATGAATCCGCTCGATCCCGAGAAGCCAGGTTATCTTTGAACCCTTGAGCGGCTCTTCGGCGCGCCCTAATCTCAGGCGCCGCATCAATATAGAATTTAAAAGGCGTTTCCGGGAAAACCGTGGAACCAATGTCCCGTCCTTCCATTACGATATCGTCGGATCGTGCGAAACTCCTCAGGTGCTGCAAAAGGAAAGACCGGACCTCCGGGATCGCGGAGATCGCGGAAACCGTGCGGTTCACCACTTCTTCCTTCAGGTGCTTTTCCGGATTTTCTTCCTCGACCAGAATGAACGATTCCTTATTCGCCAGACCGGTCTTGAATGGAACGCTGGTTAACAGCCGGACGACGGCTGCATTATCGTTTGGATTTACCTTGTGCTTATGAATGAGCCAAGCGACGGCTCGGTACAAGGACCCGCTATTCACGAAAGAAAAGCCGAGTTTCCGGGCTAATTCCTTGGCCACAGTGCTCTTACCGGAGGCAGCCGGTCCATCGATGGCGATAATTGAGGATCCGGATTTCCCGTTCAATGTCGTTCCAAGGCTCCAGCCGGGTTGATCACGGGAGTTGTTCGATTTTCGTTGGGAAAAAGGAAGTCATTTAAGTGATTCTCGAAGCCCGGATAGGAGGTGTGAATGCATTCGGCGTCTTCAATGACCGTCTCTCCGTCTGCAAAAAGCCCGGCAACAGCAAAGGCCATCGCAATTCGGTGGTCTCCATAGCTCTTCAAACGGCCGCTCATTAACGGTGCACCGCCGTTGATTTCCATTCCGTCCTGAAACTCCACAACGTCCACACCCATCGCCGTTAAATTCGCGGCAATGGCTGCTAACCGGTCAGTTTCTTTTACCCGTAGCTCATGCGCATCGCGGATCAGCGTTTTCCCCTGGGCCAGCGCAGCGGCAACGGCTAAAATCGGGATTTCATCGATCACATTGGGAATTTCTGCGCCAGCGATCACGGTGCCATGCAACCGAGTTCCATCTATACGAACCTCCCCGCGCGGTTCTCCATTTTCACAATCTTGCACAACCTCACGTACGTGAGCACCCATCCGCAGCAAAACGGACAAAATGCCTGTGCGTGTCTCGTTTAGCCCGACATCTCTGATCAACAGATTTGAGCCTTCTTGAGCGGCCGCGGCTACCAGCCAGAACGCGGCACTGGAGATATCTCCCGGAACGGTAAAATCGCGGGACTCCGGAACCTGATCTCCATAGATCGAAATGGCGCAGCCGGAGCCGACCGCTGTCCGAATGGTCTTGACGAGAAAATAGTCGAGCATTCGCTCTGTATGGTCCCGAGCTGGAATTGGTTCGATAACGGTAGTTCTTCCACTGGTCTGGAGCCCGGCGAGTAAAATCGCGCTTTTTACCTGGGCGCTCGCTACCGGAAGTTCATAGCTGATGGATTGCAGTTTGCCGCCTCGTATTTTTAACGGCGCTGTGCCCTTGGGACCGGATCCCTCGATTACGGCACCCATCTTGCCAAGAGGTTCAATTACTCGGTTCATCGGCCGAGAGGAGAGGGAACTGTCGCCGATGAGCTGGCATTCGAAAGGATGCGCTGCTAACAGTCCGCACAGCAGGCGTGTCAGCGTGCCGGAGTTGCCACAATCGATCGGGCCGCTCGGCTGCCGAAAATGGCCTCGCTGTCCGTGAATGATTAAAGTGGTTTCGTTAGGTTGCTCGATCGAAATCCCCAGGGCCCGCATGGCCTCGACCGTGCATTGGCAATCCTGGCTCGGCAAAAAGCCTCGAATCGTGCAGGTGCCATTTGATAGTGCCGCTAATATGACCGCTCGATGAGAAATGCTTTTGTCGCCCGGAACGACGATTTCCCCGTCGATATGTGGTGCCCGCGCGACGTTTAATTCGGCCATAGAAGATCTTTACCCTGACAATTTTTCGCGGTTTGTTTTCGCCGCGTCCAGAAGAGCTTGTAATCTTTTTGCATCATTGGCTTCCAAAATCTGAATTGCTTCGTCCACCGCGCCTCGATAGCGGTAAAGATTGGTAAGCAGATCGCTTCGATTGGCAAGAAGGATCTCTTTCCACAAATCAGGGGAGCCGGCGGCGATCCGAGTGGAATCGCGAAAACCGCCTCCCGACAAACTCAGACCTTCGGGAGCGGAGCGCGTCGCGTGGAGCATCAGAATCGCTGCCAACAAATGGGGGAGATGGCTGACGGCGGCGACCAAACGGTCGTGTGTTGGCACGTCAAGAACCAGAGGGCTGCTCCCGGCCCTTTTCCAGAATTGAGACAACCGTTCAAGAGCACTTTGGTCTGGGCAAGCGTCCGGACAAAGAAGAGTGACGGCCCCTTCAAACAAATTCACGCGCGCCGCCTCCAAACCGGACTTCTCGGAGCCCGCCATCGGATGGCTGGGTATGTAGAAGCAGCGCTGGCCGAAGATCTCCGAAAGAGCTCGAAACACCGGCCCTTTTACGCTTGCCACATCCGAGACTAGCGAGCCCGGTCTAATGCCCGAGGCTAACGTTTTGGCGATATCTGTAATGACCGAAATCGGGGTAGCGATAAAAACCAAGTCGCTCGATTCGGCTAAGTTCGCCAAGTCGGTAGCACGAATGGCCTGTCCGAGGATTGTATGCACCGCTGATCCTCCGGACTCGTAGACAAATACGCGATACCCGGCTCGAATCCCGGCTAGGGCAATCGATCCTCCAATAAGGCCAGTTCCGACGACCCCGACATTTAAGCAACCCATATTTCAGCCTCTGCTCTCGTATTTCCCTTTGTACAGAATTCTAGAGATGGAGATGGAAAATATCGATGAGCCCGACGAGGATCAAATAAAGCGCAACAATATAATTCAGGAGTCTGGGCATTATTAGAATCAGGATGCCCGCAAGCAATGCCATGGCTGGAGCCAGGGAGAAGGAAACGACGACTGCGAGAAGCGGAGTGATGAGGTCCATAGAACTGTCCTAATCTTAGAATTCGCTGGCCAGTTAGCAACTGGTGTCGGAGCCCAGGCGCCGGGTTGAAAACCGCTGCCCAAGGGAATGAAATAAATGAGCGCCTTGTCGTGTCCCATAAATTAGCTTGGCTTTCGTTGCGATCAAAAATGGGCCACCGGCAAGGCGGTCCGAGCCGGACTGCAGTAAGGAGGGCGCATATCTAGATTGATACGTAACCGGCGAGCAACGCGTGCCGCCGGCCCCATTTTCATCGCAAGCTCCGGGCCGTGGTCGGTTGGCGGTTTTTCCGCGTTGCTCACTCCTTACGTATCAATTTAGATAGGCTCGTCGTTCGCGCCTTGAAAAAACCGCCAACTGGCCGGCGGTGAAAGCCAAGTTATTTATGGGATAGGACACTAGCGCCACGACAGCCGATAAATCGTACCGCTCAAATCGTCCGAGATCAGTAAACTTTCGCCATCTGCAGCCGGGCGCACGTCGACGGGGCGGCCCCACTCCAGCTGGGAACCGTCATCTAGCCAGCCACTAACCAAATCTGATGGGGCCCCGGGTTTACCGGTCTTAAGCCAAGGGAAAAAGATTACTTTATAGCCAGTTTTAATCGATCGGTCCCAGGAGCCGTGAAGTGCGACGGCAAGCCCGTTCCGGAACGGAAGCGGCGCTTTAGTCTCCTGCAGGAACGTCATCCCAAGCGGCGCGGAATGGGCCTGTATCCCCTTGTCCACTCGGGTAAACAAGTTCTGTGGATATTTTGACCAATTGGGATTGTTATCGACATCCGGGTCAAAAGGCATGTCATCCATTCCGCTCGCGGAGTCGGGATCGGGATTTGCAAAAGGCCAGCCATAGTTGGCTGCTTGGCGTACGTGGATCAATTCGTCCGGCGGATGATCGTCCACATAAGCAGTTATTCTTTTGTCGAAATCATCTCTTGAATTCTCTCGAAATGCCCGGTGAAATGGAAACCGCAATTCGTCTCGTCCATTTACCACCGCCCACAGCTGGCTCGTTCCCGGAAGGATGCCTAACCCTTCTGCATTCCGAATACCGCGAGCAAACAGCCGTCCTGATCGACCGTCGAGATCATATTCGTAAATGGCGGACCGAACCGGATTACTGGTCGCATCTGATGGGCTTGCGTTGCTGGCTGAAGCGATGTCGAGATAAAGCTTGTTGCTGTGGCTGATCACAATGTCTTTCAGGTCATGACCATAGGCGCCGTGTAATTCGGGGCTGCTTCCATCCGGAAGATCACCAATGATCACTTCCGGGTTGCCGGGAGCGTCGCTTCCGGGGTTGAAAGGCATCCGTATGACCCGGTTTGATTCGGCGACGTACAGAAACGAATCTTGCGACCCGCGCCAAAGCGCCATGCCCTGCGGTTTCCGTAGATGCTCCAAAAAGTCTATTAGCCGAACAGAGCCATCTGCATTCTCGCGTACCAGCACTATCTTTCCGGCGAATGGTAATGCCACCAACGTGTCGCTTGGAGTGACAGACAGGATAAACCGGGCTCTGGGCAGTCGCGCCAGGACCGCGATCTTGAACCCTTTGGGTACCTGCAAATAGCGGTCTTGATTGAACGGCGACTTTCGTTGGCTGACAGGAACCATCACTTGCACGCGCTCCGTTTCGAACGCGGTGACTGGGCTGATGGCAGCTAAACCAGCGGCCAAGACAATCATTAAAAAAGGAAATATTAACGAGCGGGAGCGTCCTTGCATCTGGGACCTTTCTAATATGATTAGTTCGAAACCATTCTGCGGTTTTCATTCGAAAAAAAAGAGATCCGTAAATATTGTCCGAAACCCGATGTTCCTCCGAATCATCGAACAGAAGGCGGGTGTGACCGGTATGTTCCTGAAATCCGGGTGGCTCTCTTTTTTGCTCCTCTTCATCGCATTTGTACCTCTGCGGATCTGGGCAGCGGAAAGAGCGTCTCCGGTCGGTTTGTGGAAAACTGAAGATGCCAAGATCGAGATTTTCGATGAGCAAGGAAAACTCGCCGGCAGAATAGCCGCGTTGGACCACAGGTACACCGAGGACGGCCGGGAGAAAACGGACATCCGGAATCCGGACCGAAGTAAGCGGGATCGTCCATTGATCGGGCTGGTTTTTATGAGGGGATTTACACCGGCGGGTCCTGGAAAATGGGAGGGTGGTACGGTCTACGACCCTAAAAGTGGGAACACCTATTCAGCCAGCCTTGAATATGACGGTGGCAAGACTTTGAAATTGAGAGGTTATCTGCTAGTCTCGCTGATTGGCCGGACCGCAGTTTGGACCAAGGCGGAATAGCCTACATCCTACCGATCCTCGGGGTCCCGCTGCCTTAATTTATTCTCCCGGCCAGGAACAACCATCGCGCCCGCTTCCAGGCCCAACGGACAACCAAACCAACGGGCGCTCACGAAAAGCAAAAGGTATGAGGACGTTGATAGCGTTTCTATTGGGCCTGATCCTTGGAGGGGTGGCCATGCTGTTTTTGCCTGACCCTCGACGCGACGAATTGAACGCCG
This sequence comes from Verrucomicrobiota bacterium, assembly GCA_019242435.1. Classification (GTDB taxonomy): domain Bacteria; phylum Verrucomicrobiota; class Verrucomicrobiia; order Chthoniobacterales; family JAFAMB01; genus JAFAVN01. Next base: position 18,133 of record JAFAVN010000360.1, read on the forward strand.
AGATTCGAACGCAAACGGCTGCTCTGCAGGAGCAAGTTCGCCAATTTGGACAGCAGTTAAAGAATATCAATCTCCCGACACCAGGGGCCGGTTCTCCAACGCCGACGGTAACTCCGACCCCTGGCCAGACGCGATGACTACTCAGCTCTAGTAACCGGAAGGCTGGCTAGTTGTTCGCCGAGAACCTTCTCAATCTTAGGCGCAGGGCCATGTCGGGCGTTTGTGTGGGCGCCGTCGAGTTTCGGCGCGTGGTCCCTCGGTGCCCGGTTGTCTCCCGTCCCTCCACTTTTACTGACGGGCTTGCTCTCAGATATCCCAGCCTTCCAGAACTGCCAATATCTGTCGAATCGGTCAACAAAACGCGCAGGCTTTTCCACATAAATCATGCGGGCCTGATAAAGAGCGGCGGCCTTTAATCGTCGACGGCGTCTGTCGATCACCCGCAACAGGGCCTGGCGCACGCCCACCATTTTTTCTGTGTCCGAACTTTGGAAAGGTAGCTGCACTATGCGTTGGCGAACCAAGGCGAGATCGTGGTCGTCACCCAGGTTCTGAGTGAGCTCGTCAAGTGCAGCCACCAATGCGTGGACGGCCGACGGCCATACCTTACGGAGTAGTCGAAGCTGGTACCCAAGGGCCTTTGCCCGCTTGCGGATTTCGTGCCAAAGCTCATCCGTGGCATTTTCTATCCCGATCGTGTCCACGATCTTTACTTGTTGACGGCCTCGACGGTAAGTGTGTTCTAAGCCGGCTCCGACGAACATGTATTCCTCAGCGGCACCATTTGTTCCGTTCCGGATATCCCACGTCTCCGTTCTCGCTCGGACGTCAGACAGCCAGGTAGCAATCTTATGGAGATCACTGTTCGATAACGATCGATGGGCATCTGCTTCAAGCTCCTGTCTTATTCGCTGGATGACGGTGCGTCCGGCTGATCGGGCAGCTTGTCCCTTCGGTTTCTCCGGTGTTCCATAGAGCTTGGCCAGGGTTTCGAGCAGCACCTCGACGTCGCGTCGCTTCGACAGAATACGGCCTGCATCACGAAAGATCAGATTCTCCTGATCGCGCACCGTTCGGACCAAGTGCCCGCGCATTACTTGAAGGAGGGCGCGCAAGCTTTTCAAGTCTTTACGGATCTCATGAATATCTTCAGCAACCGGTCGCGGCATCTTAGCGACGGCAATAGCTTTATCCAATCGCTCAGCCGCGATTCGTTTTACGCCATCAATCGGCGTTTCATCATGTTCGAAACGGAAAGGCATGGTCTCGCGTCTTCGCAAAAAGTGGCTAACGAGTGGAATCGGTTTTTCATTCGAGACTGCACGAGAAACCGGGTTCCAGCAATTAAACCCTTATTGGGCAACCAGAGCAGATAATCAGGGACTTCCCCCGTCCCAATCAGCCTTTTACAGCACCAGCGGTCAAACCTTCCACGATGCGGTATTGGAAGATCATCACGAGAATCACTAGTGGGATTGTTACCACCATCGAACCGGCCATGATCGATCCCCACGGCTGCTCAAAAGCGCTGGTGCCAGAGAATTGCGAGATCACCACCGGCACCGTTTTCATTGTGTCAGTTACCGTGAAAGTGAGAGCAAACAAGAACTCGTTCCAAGCAGCGATAAAGGCCAGCAAACCAGTCGAGACCAGTCCGGGCATGGTAAGCGGAAGCAAAATGTCCCAGAACACCTTTAAGGGAGATGCTCCATCAACGTAGGCAGCTTCTTCCAGTTCTTTGGGTAAGCTGCGAAAATATTGAGTCATCACCCAGATGGTGAACGGCATAGTGAAAATCAGGTACGTCAGAATCAAGCCTTGGCGGGTATTAAATAATGCCAGCGTTTTGAGCATCACGAATAGACCCGACAACACCGCGATAGTCGGGAACATGGTCATCGTCAGAATAAGGTAGAGCACCGGCCCTTTGAAGCGGAACGGAAGACGGCCCAGTGCATAGGCGCATAAACTGCCGAGTCCAAGAGAAATGAGGACCGTGCATCCCGAAACGATAATAGAGTTCATTAGCGCCGCCACGAATCGGGGGTCTTTAAATACGGCAACATAATGATCAAGCGTAAGTGAATTGGGCAGGATACGGGTCGAGAACAGTTCGGAACTTGGCCGGAACGAGGAAAGCAGCGCCCAAACGAACGGGAATAAATTAAAAACAATAATAACGATAACCAGCAGGTAGAAAAGAATGCGAAGGACGGACTCCCTAGTAGAGGAGCGCTTGGCGGTGCCTTCGCTCATAGGCAGATCAAGAGACGTAACTTGTTTAGTAGCTTGGCTCATTCAAAGCTGGTCCGGCTGAAACGAGTGTAGAGAACAACAAACAACATAATGATGACCAGGATGATCACTGAGGTTGCA
>JAFAVN010000423.1 GCA_019242435.1 Verrucomicrobiota bacterium
CCAGCGGCTACGATCAACCCTCGCGGCCCTTCTCGGGAGCCGCCTGTTCAGATCGCGTGCAATACCGGATAGCGCCGTCCAAAACACCCTCGCTCGCGTTTCCGCGCTCTAAAGCGGCTCCCCTCCACGCCGTGGGCGACTCCCAGCGCAATGGAGGGGAACCGCTTTGCAGGCTTTCAGCGTGACCCCGCGCCTTTGGTAACGGCGCGTGCCTGAGCCCAGCGGACCCAACGCAATGGAGGGGAGCCGCTTTGGAGGCTTTCGGCGTGAACCCCGCGCCTTTGATAACGGCGCGCACTCGAGCCCGGCGTTGGATAACTGGCGGCTCCCGGAAGCTACCCAGCGGCTACGATCAACCCTCGCGGCCCTTCTCGGGAGCCGCCTGTTCAGATCGCGTGCAATACCGGATAGCGCCGTCCAAAACACCCTCGCTCGCGTTTCCGCGCTCTAAAGCGGCTCCCCTCCATTGCGCTGGGTGGGGCGCGAACAATGATCCTCTGCTATTTGCCATCTGCTACTGGCACCGCCCTCGGTGCGCACGTCACACCTCAACCTCGTCGGTCGCAAACAGTCCACTCTGGCAAAGCCGCCGGTAAGTACCGTCCACCAGTAGAAGCTCCTCGTGCCGGCCGCGCTCGACGATCTCCCCTTTGTCCATAACCAGGATCTGATCGGCTTGGCGGACGGTCGAAAGCCGGTGGGCAATGATAAAGCTGGTTCGGCCCAGCAAAAGACGCTGGAACGCCGCTTGAATTTGCCGTTCCGTTTCCGTGTCAACGCTGGCGGTCGCCTCGTCCAGTAGGAGGATAGGCGGATCCTTTAGAAGAGCACGAGCGATGGACAATCGCTGTTTCTCACCAACACTTAGTTTCACACCACGTTCCCCCACCCGGGAATCCAAGCCAGACGGAAGTCTCTCTACGAAATCGAAAGCAAACGCTGCTTTTAACGCCTCCTGCAGGTCGTGCTCGGTTGCGGCAGGATTACCGAAAAGCAGGTTTTGCCGGACAGTCCCGTTGAATAGAAAAGTCTCCTGCGATACGAACCCGACGCATTGGCGCAGCGCGTTCCGCGGCAAAGTCCGAATTGACTGCTGGTCCACTAAAATATCGCCTCCCTCCGGCGCCAGCTCGTAAAAGCGGAGCAGCAGACTGACAACCGTTGATTTCCCTGCGCCGGTCGCCCCTACCAGCGCGATCATTTGACCAGGCGAGGCGGTAAACGAGATGTTTTTCAGAACGGGCATCCCTACCTCATAAGCAAAGCTTACGTTTCTATATTCAACGAAGCCAAGCGGGCTAAAATCGAACGCCGGCCCGGACCCTTCTTCGACCGGTTGATCCAAGATCTCAAACACGCGGTCGGCTGCAGCCCGGCCGCTTTGCAGCATTTGGTTAAGGCTGTGGAGCTTACTGATTGGCTCGTAAAGAAAGCGCACCAGGATAAGGCAGGCCACCAGCTGGCCGAGTTCCATTTTTCCTTGCAAAACAGCGCTTCCGCCAAAGGCGGTTACAATAACTAATCCGCAGCCGGCTAGAAATTCCATGCTGGGGTCGTAAAGCGCCCATGCTCTCATGACAACGAGGGTAGCCTCTTTCAGCTTCGCGCTTGCCCGATTGAACCTGGTGTGCTCGGGTTCTTCTCGCGCGTAAGCCTTGATCTGGCGGACTCCGGCCAGGTTGTCGTGCAGCAAGGCGTTCATTGCCGAAGCTGCTTTACGTTGGCCGGCATACCTGGGTTTAGCAGTCAAAGTGTACCAGAGCGCTCCCCCGGCGAGCAACGGGCCGGGAACGAGTGCCAGGCAGCCTAGCCACGGCTGGGTGGCGACCAGCAAGGCTGTCACGATCAGAATCTGTAAAATAGCAACGCTGCCCTGCTCTATCCCATCGATGAGAACGCGCTCAACCGCATTCACGTCTTCCAGCACGCGTGTCATGATATCTCCGGTGGCTTGTTGATCGAACCAGGACAAAGGCAGGCGCTGAATGTGATTATACAGGTCGCTCCTGAGATCGAAGATGACACGTTGCTCGAAAGTGTTGTTCAGCAGGATTCGGAGACCGTTCGCCAGATTCTGCAAGGCGAATGCTCCCAACGCCAGTAGCGCCAGGGGTTTAAGTAATTCAGGTCGATGACCTCGTACTGCGTCATCAATAATCCTCTGGGTAACACTGGGAAACACTACGACCGTGATCGTAGCCAGGACGGCAAATCCGATGGTACCTGAAGCCAACCACGGATAACGGCGCAAATAATGAAAAACACGAAAGATCGTCGGCATTCGAACTATTTCTTACTAGCTGCAGGGGAAATTCCCGCAACCAGGAAACCGTGCTCGCCCGAAGTTTGCCCAGGGTCCTAGAAAGGGACCAACCGAGCGCTCGGGGGGGAGCCGCTTTGGTTGCTCCCAACGGCGACCTCGCGCATTTACCGACTTTGCGACTGGAGAACAGCGGAGAATAACAGGCGGCTCCCGCGAGCTGCCCAGCGGCTACAATCAACCCAGGGGCCATTCTCGGGAGCCGCCTATCCATGTCGCAATCAATATGACAAACCGCTGCTCAAAAAAGACACTGGATCGTCCTCGCACGTTCCAAAGCGGCTGCGCTCCACGTGCTGGGCGGGACCGGCCGCTGCTAAACGGCTAAAAGTCTGTTACCGGTAAGCTTGAGGCGACCTCGCTAGGCGATTGCCACCCACTCTCCAGGCTTCAGCCCTTCAAGGAGCACTTCCCCAATCCGAACCCGGATCAAGCGTAAAGTCGGGTGCCCGACGGCAGCGGTCATGCGCCGGACCTGGCGATTTTTGCCTTCCATTAAGGCTATGCTCAACCAGCAATCCGGTACCGTCTTTCGAAACCGAACAGGCGGATCTCGGGGCCAGACCGGCGGTGCCGGCTCGAGTCGCCGGGTCCGACAGGGCAAGGTCCGCCTCCCTTGTATGAGAACTCCAGCCGCCAACCGGCGGAGCTCTTGCTCGTCAGGTAAGCCTTCCACTTGCACCCAATATTCTCGCTCGTGCCCATGCTGAGGATCGAGTATCCGGGCGTTCCATTGAGGTTCATTGCTCAGCAGGAGCAGCCCTTCTGAATCCGCATCTAACCGGCCGATCGGATAGACGCCTGCTGGAAGCCCAAATTCAGCCAACGTCCGGTACTTTGAGCCATCCGAGGTGAACTGGGAGATCACGCCGAAAGGCTTGTGAAAGGCGATTAACATGGAAATGTACGGCGTGCTCGCCGCCGGCGAGCACGCCAGGAGATTACCATTGCATCGTGGATAGCCGTTTACCCATCTTCGAGCTGGAGCAAAAAATTGTCGACGCTCTGGCCAAAAATCCCCGCCTGATTCTGCAAGCGCCCACTGGATCTGGTAAATCAACCCAGGTGCCGCAGATCCTGCTCGACTATGGGCTTGCTGGAGAAGGCCAGATCGTGGTTCTGCAGCCTCGCCGATTACCTACTCGCCTACTGGCTGCCCGTATTGCAGAGGAGCGCGGCTCAGTTTTAGGCCGAGAGGTCGGCTATCAGATTCGTTTGGACAATGTCACTTCTCGGGACACTCGGATCCGGTTCGTTACCGAAGGCATCTTACTTCGCCAGATGGTGAGTGATCCGGAATTATCCGGTGTCTCGACAATCATCTTTGACGAATTTCACGAACGGCACCTTTACAGCGATATCGCCCTGGCGAGAGGCCTCGACATCCAAGAGCAACACCGTCCAAATCTGCAGCTGATTGTGATGTCGGCGACTCTGGACACCGAGCAGCTGCGAACCTACTTGAGCCCGTGTACGGTTCTCACCTCCGCCGGCCGCATGTTTCCGGTCCAGATCGACTACCTGAAAAGGCAAGTGGTTGACGAGCCGCCTTGGGAGTTGGCAGCAGATGCCTTGGCTCAGGCCGAGGACGATGAGGGCGACGTATTGATTTTCATGCCGGGCGCCTACGAGATCGCTCGGACCATTGAAGAAATTAAACGTTCTCGATTCGACGGTTTGGTTCTGCCTTTACACGGCGATCTATCGGCACGGGCTCAGGACGCAGCCGTGGCTTCGTACGACAAGCGAAAGGTGGTGGTTTCCACTAATGTCGCTGAAACCTCTTTGACCATCGACGGCATAACGCTGGTTATCGATAGCGGCTTAGCCAAAATCGCCAGATATGATCCCCACCGAGGCATCAATACCCTCATAACCGAGAAGATCAGTCGGGCATCCGGGGACCAGCGCGCAGGTCGCGCCGGCCGGACCGCTGCCGGACGCTGCATCCGGCTTTGGTCCGAGCGTGACCAGTTGAATCGCCGACCGCAAGATTTGCCGGAAGTGAAACGCTTGGATCTCGCTGAAGTGATCTTGAACCTGAAGGCGTCGGGCGTTACAGACATCGCCCGCTTCAGATGGCTGGAGAAACCGGACTCCAGGTCCTTGAGCCGCGCGATTGAGTTGTTGACCGACCTCGGCGCTCTGGACCACACGGAAAAGATCACCTCCTTAGGCAACCGGATGCTCTCGTTTCCGGTACACCCGCGTTACTCCCGGATGCTTTTGATGGCTCACGAGCTGCGTTGTGTTTCCACGATAGCGCTAATCGCCGCGCTCACCCAGGAGCGGGTTCTCTTGCGCAAAGCCGACAACAAGCAGATGGAGCACGAGCGGGAGATTTTGTTGGGGGGAGAAGCTGAATCCGACTTCTTTGTGCTGATCCGGGCGTGGATCTATGCCAATCAGCAAGGCGCTGAACAAGCTCGCCGCTTAGGCATCCGTTACGGAGTGGCTCAGCAGGTCGGCCATTTGTTCGCTCAATTTCTCGAAATCGCCAAAGCGGAAAACCTAGATACCGTCCGACCTCCGGATGATTTCAACGCCGAATCCCTGGGAAAATGTCTGCTGGTTGGATTCTCCGATCATCTCGCCCGCCGCTTGGACGCAGGGACCTTAAGATGCGATCTGGTTCATAATCGCCGGGGCGTTTTGGCGCGGGAAAGTGTTGTTCAAAAAAGTCCGTTGTTCGTTGCGGCTGAGATCCGGGAGGTCGAATCCCGGAATGAAGAGCTTCTGATATTGTTGTCTTTAGCCACTGCCGCCCGGGAAGAATGGTTGCGGGAGCTTTATCCAGAGGACTTTCGAGAGCGCCACGGGGAATATTACGATCCTGCTTTGCGCAGAGTGATTGGGAGAACCGACTTGGTTTTCCGCGATCTTCTCCTTCATAGCCGGCGTACCGACCCCCGCGGTGACGATACCACCGCATCGGTTCTCGCAGCTGAAGTAATCAGCGGCCGTTGCCCCCTCGATCATTGGGACCACGAAGTCGAACAATGGATTACCCGACTGAATTGTCTCCACGATTGGTGCCCGGAATTGAAGTTGCCGGAAATTGACGAGCAGGCCAGACACTACTTGATCAGCCAAATTTGTGAGGGTGCGACCACGTATCGCGAGATCAAGGAGCGATCTGTCTGGTCAATTTTAAAAGGCTGGTTACCACCTTTGCAGTTGCCGTTCATTGATCGATTGGCTCCAGCTCGATACACGCTACCCGGCGGCAAGCGCCTGAAACTCCAGTACACCCGGGGTCAATCTCCAGTTCTATCCGCCCGGATTCAAGATCTTTACGGCGTGGAACAAGGCCTAAAAGTCTGCTCCGGGCGTGTCCCTGTCCTCATCCACGTCCTGGCCCCTAATAATCGCCCCATCCAGATCACCCAGGAGCTAACGACCTTCTGGCGCGAGGCTTATCCAAAGCTAAAGCTCGAGCTCCAGCGCAAGTACCCCAGACACGAATGGCGTTAGCCGGCGGTGCTCGCCTGGAACCCGCCTAGAATAGCAGTTAGCAGAGAAAGCGAGGCCTGCCCAAGGTATGGAGAGGACCCGCTTTGCAGCGCACAAACGCAACCCCGCATGTTTAGTGACTGCGCTGTTTGGGAGGACAAGGAGTGATAACAGGCGGCTCCCGGGAGGTACCCAGCGGCTTGAATTGGCCCAGGAGCCATTCTCGGGAGCCGCCTGTTGACATAGCTTTTCAATTCGACCTCATGCCGGACAAAACCCGCATGGGCGCGTTTGTACGCTGCAAAACGGCTCCCCTCCATACCTTGGGCAGGCCTCGCTTCCTCTCCTATTCTGCGCGACCTCCAAGCACAGCTACTTCGAGTTTTCCGTCCAAGGCTTGTTCGACTGGAAGTAAAGCAGACGTCTTTGAAACTGAGGAATGTCTTCGGCGGCTCCGGCCAGAATCGCTTTGCCTTCCCATTTTTGGGCGGCAGCAAAGTCTCCGTTAGCTGCGTAAGCAGTTGCCAGCACATCCAGAATCGTGGCGTCTCTTTGATGCGCCAGAGCAGAAGCTTCGTTTGCCGTTTTCAACGCCAATGACGGATTTCGAATCTGCGGATTATTCGAGGTAGCATAGAGCCAGGCTGCACCAGCCCTGCTGAACGGATCTTTAGAATCGGTTTGTGCCGCCTGCAGAAAGGCGTTAACCGCTTCCGGTTGTCTATTCAGCCGGCTCAACGCATTGGCTTTCAATATCTGCAGTTGGCAAACGTTCAGTCGATTGGCGTCCCCGTTATTGGTCTGCAAGGCGCGGTCAACCGCATCAATTACATCCTTATGCCGATTCAAGTTGGCCGCAGCAGCAGCTTGGGCGGCATACAACCACCATCGCTCGGGATGCTGCTTTACGGCCTTGGTGGCAAAATTATACGCGTCCTTCCATAAACCGTTTTCACAAAATACACCGAACGCGCTCGCCTCAGCTTTTTCCTCAGGCGTAAATCGATGGCCTGGCGGGAATATCTCATCAAAATCCTGGGTGGGTCCCTGACCTCTTCTGGCCACCCGGTGCCTTGAAATGGTCCGATGAGAATGGCTTGATCGTCGCCTCGAGGAGCTGGACGCATCAGCCGCCGAGCTTAACAACGAGGATGCTAGTACAAAGATGACCGCTGTTTTTATGACTGAGCGAGCCATCAATTTTCCGTGCGTAAATAACCTACTTCTCTCCATGTAATCTGTAAGATGCTAGACCGTATGGACTACCAAACCGGTCAAAGCGCAGCGGGAATCTGTAGCATACCTACCTTGACGTCACGATTTTTTGGTTTTTTCTTTTCGCCCCGATAATGTACCTCTTTTCCTAATTATGATTGCGGAAGATTCAGTCCGCGATGTAACCATCGAGGACCGCCTCCGAGGAGCGGTTTGGGGCCAATTTGTCGGTGACGCTGCCGCCTTAGGCACCCATTGGATCTACGATCTCTCTGAACTCTCCGCTAGATTCCCTGCTGGCATATTTGGATTCGAGGCACCGGTCGCCGGCGATTACCATGAATCGAGGAAGCCGGGAGATCAAACCCATTACGGTGACGGCGCTCTGGTGTTGCTCGAATCGATCGCTGAACGCGGCAGATTCGATCCTCGCGCCTTCGGTAACCGTTTCGTCGAGACATTCGGGTCCTCTGATTACCATGGTTATTTGGACAAAGCGACCCTGGGAACGCTCGAAAATTACAAACGCTTTCGCGAAACAAATCCGTCCGCCGACTATGATTTTCAACGAGGCGCTGACGACGATCAACTCGCCACTGCGTCCAGACTGGCCGGGCTGATTGCGCGTTATTGGCGTGACGCGAAATTACCGGCTCTAGTTGAGTCCCTCACGCGTGTGTGCCAGAACAATGCTCACGCAGTCGGGTACATGAAGTTTCATGGCTTACTCCTGGTGGAGCTTACTGCCGGGCGCGACGTACACCACGCCTTGGAAAACGCATTGATGAAAATCGGGCCTGTCGCACCCGATCTCAGCGTCGAGGTCCGCCAAAAAGCACAGCAAGCTCTCGGTGAAACCTGGCAAGAAGTGACAGAAGCTACCCTGACATTCGGCCAAGCTTGCCCGTTACCGCAAAGTTTTCCGTCCGCTCTCCACGCCCTCCTCAAGCATAGTAACGACTTCGAGACCGCCATTCTGGCAACAATACGCGCGGGGGGTGACAATGCCGGCAGAGCTGCCATGCTTGGGGCATGGCTCGGCGCACACCTTGGCGTCGATGCTATCCCCCGAGACTGGCGCACCCGGCTCACCGCCGCCCCACGAATATCCGCAGCCCTGGACAAAATTTTACTCGACGAAGCGAGATAACGCCGGGCTCGGCCGTAGCTCGACCGAAATAGCAGACCGCCGGGCGGCGTTGCTAAGCCCAGCGCCCTGGAGGGGAGCCGCTTCAGCCCTTGCATACGCGGCCTCGTGTTTTCTTTGATTGGCGCCTTTCGAAAACGCACCTGCCCGAAACTGGCGGCTCCCGCGAATGATCCCCGGGTTTAACGCAAGCCGCTGGATCGTTTCCGGGAGCCGCCCGTCATTGCTTCGCTCTG
>JAFAVN010000425.1 GCA_019242435.1 Verrucomicrobiota bacterium
AAGTTCAGTGAAACCTGGTCCATGGGCGTATCACTGCTCCCGCCAGTCTGGAACGATGAGACTAGAAGATCGCTGAATGTGTACTTCAGAAACTCCTGTTGCTCCTTTCCAGCTTTCCGGCAGGTGAGAATTGCCTTCGGAATGTGCTCGCCGGTAGCACAGGCCTTAAACAGCTTCGGACTCGCCTTCTGGGTCGGTATGGTGAAATGAAAATCCTGCATGCTGACCTTGCCACTGCCACCGCCACCCATGGCACTGAAACTACCAGTCTGGGTTGCCCCGAACGAGAACGAACCGATTTCGATCTCGTTTTGATGTTTGCTATCTTTGGATTCACCCTCGATGCCGTCTATTTTCAAGAAATAATCAACTGCCATCTTCGAAACGTATTTTTACTAGGTTATTTATTACCGGTCGGACCAATCAGGGGCTGGGACCGAGATTGATCGGACAATAGAAAATCAGAATAGCATCACCAATGCCGGGTAATTTCCTGCCTGTCCCCGAGGGGGGCGCTGCAATTTCGGTTTGATCAATGCTCGATTCCGGGTGGACGGCATCTCAATTCTGGGACGCTTCAACCCAGGACCTGCATCCGAACGATCCCCAGATTGACATTAGACCGGCTAAACTACTTCGCTCCTTTCACCGAAGGAAGTTTCGTGACCAATCGCAGTGACACGGTTAGTCCTTCCAACTGGAAGTGCGGCCGAAGGTAGAATTTTGATGTATAGTAACCGGGGTTTCCTTCTACCTCTTCAACGGTCACCTCGGCGGCGGCCAGCGGGAACTCTGACTTGGTCTTTTCACTAGCCATCGGATCCGCGGTTACGTAACGGGTGATCCATTGATTGAGCCAGCGCTCCATATCGGATCTCTCTTTGAAGGAGCCGATTTTGTCCCGGACGATGCATTTAAGGTAATGAGCGAACCGGCAAACGGCGAAGAGATAAGGTAACCTAGCGGCCAGATTGGCATTGGCCGTTGCGTCCGCGTCCTCGTATTCGGTCGGCTTTTGCAACGACTGGGCGCCCACGAAGACGGCATAGTCAGTATTCTTCCAATGGGATAACGGCATCAAACCGGCCTTGGCCAGTTCGGCCTCCCGCCGGTCGGTAATAGCGATTTCGGTAGGGCACTTGAGGTCGACACCTCCATCATCCGTTGGAAACGTGTGGCAAGGCAGATCTTCGAGCATACCGCCGCTTTCAGCGCCCCGAATCCGTGAACACCAGCCATAAAGTTTGAATGCCCGAGTGATGTTCGTGCCCATGGCATACGCAGAGTTGGCCCAGATATATTTAGAGTGATCTCCGGCCGTGACTTCTTCTTCAAAAGCAAAATCCTCGATTGGATTCTTCTTTGGGTCGTACGGAAGCCGCGCCAGAAACCGGGGCATTGCCAGGCCGATATAGCGCGAATCCTCCGACGTACGCAGCGAGCGCCAGGGAATGTACTCGGGAGTACCAAAGATCTTTGTCAGATCGCGTGGATTGCTTAGTTCCTGCCACGTTCCCATATTCATCACTGTCGGCGAAGCACCCGAGATGAATGGAGCGTGAGCAGCTGCCGCAATCTTACCCATTCCGCTAAGAATCTCGACGTCAGGGGGAGAATGATCGAAACTATAGTCGCCGATCAGGACACCGAATGGTTGGCCGCCCGGGGTGCCGAACTCTTCTTCGTAAATCTTCTTAAAAAGCGGGCTTTGATCCCACGCTACGCCTTTATACGAGCGGAGGGTCCGGCCGATTTCCTTTTTCGAAATGTTGAAAAACCTGATTTTCAGCATTTCGTCTGTTTCCGTATTAGTGACGAGATGATGTAGCCCTCGCCAGGCACCTTCGAGCGTCTTGAAATCCTCGTGATGGATTATCAGATTGATCTGCTCCGAAAGCTTCCGATCAATTTCCGCGATCATCGACTCTACGGTGCGGAGAATATCCCCGGAGATCAGTTGAGCGCCATGCAGAGCCTGCTCCGCCAGTGTGCGAACTGCGCTTTGTATCGCTTCCTGTGCTTGAGAGGTTTTTGGTCGGAACTCTTTGTTAAGGAGGGTCTGAAACTCGTTCAGTTCAGCGGCCTCGCCCGGTGGCGCCTCAGTGACAGGCGTAGCCGGGAGGGCAGTGGGATCTTGTTTGGCCATAGAAATAAGATGCTAGTGGGTAGAGCGGCAGATACCCGCGTTGTTAGCTTGCGGTGGCGGAACCCGACTCCGGCTCGTCTGATTTCTCTTGCGGCGGAGTACTGGCGACTGCCTGCAGAAGAGCTGGATCGGCCAAGAGCTTCTGTAAAACGTCCTCGGCTCCGGATTTCCCATCCATGTAGGCAATGAGGTTCGCCAGTTGTTGGCGCGCGGTGAGTAATTTCTCGAGCGGTTCTACATTCTTGGCCACCTGAGCAGGCGAGAAGTCATCCATTTTTTCAAATGTCAGATCGACCGCCAGGTTGCCCTCACCCGTGAGTGTGTTGGGCACATGGAATGCCACCCGCGGTTTAATCGCTTTCATCCGCTCATCGAAGTTATCAATATCCACTTCGAGGAACTTCCGTTCGTCGATGGGAGGTAGCGGTTCCGTTGGTTTTCCAGACAAATCGGCCATTACGCCGACAATGAAGGGAAGTTGAATTTTCTTTTCCGAACCGTAGACCTCTACATCGTACTCGATTTGAACACGAGGAGCACGGTTCCGGCCGATGAATTTTTGACTACTGCTAGATGGCATACCCGGAGTACCTTCTGGAAGATTTTGCTTTTCTGAAAAAAATGCGGTTTTCCAGACTTACTACGGGATTTTGTCTTAATGGGTTTCACAAAGGCAAGAATAAAAGCGAACAAAACCAACCAAGCCGGATTTGTTCTACATCAGTTTAACCTGCGCTACGGTATCCGGAGCCAATTCCTGTAGAATTTCGGTAAAATTCTTTCCGACTAACTGTTGCGCGCGCCGTAACAAGGGGAGAACTGGGCTGGACGGCTCGGTATCCTCATAATAAGAGCAAATTGCATCTAGCGATCGTACAACATCTGCTCTGGTTTGAACTGAACCGGGAATAGTAGACATTAACGTCTTGTTGTCACTGGCGGACCGGGATCCCGCTCCCTCGTCCCCTGTCTCGGGAGCTGTTAAATAGCGGCTAACCTGTTTCTGAGCCTCGGCCAGCACCGATTTCAATCCATCGAAGCTGATGCTCTTCGTTACGCCGACCGTCTGATCGAGAAACTCGCTCACCCCATTTAGCTCATGAATGGCGCTGGAAAGGG
>JAFAVN010000455.1 GCA_019242435.1 Verrucomicrobiota bacterium
GACCCGAACGTGGTTTTGCTGACCCCCGGTATTTACAACTCAGCGTACTTCGAACACTCATTTTTGGCGAGATCAATGGGAATCGAAATCGTCGTTGGAGCCGATTTGGTCGTTCAGAACGGTTTTCTCATGATGAAAACCACGAAAGGGCTAAAACGAGTGGACGTGGTTTATCGCCGGATCGATGACGACTTTCTGGATCCCCTGGTGTTTCGCAAAGATTCGCTTCTCGGAGTCCCGGGCTTGGTTGAGGTGTATCGGCGAGGTAATGTTAGTCTGGCTAACTCGATTGGGACAGGAGTCGCAGATGACAAAGTGACCTATCACTTCGTACCGAAGATGATTCGTTATTACCTTGATCAGGACCCGATCCTTCCAAATGTGCCTACTTATCTTTCGATGTTCGATGAAGACCGGAAATACATTCTTGAGCATCTTTCGGAGTTGGTGGTGAAATCCGCCAATGAAAGCGGCGGCTACGGAATGTTGATCGGCCCTTATTCGACGGAGTCTGAAATCGAGAAGTTTCGCGGGCTCATTTTCAAGAATCCCCGCAATTACATTGCGCAACCAGTGGTTCAATTGTCCCGATCGCCTTCGTATTGCGGAGGTCGGTTTGAAGGGCGGCACATTGACCTGCGGCCGTACATCCTTTTTGGAGAAAAAACCACGATCATCCCTGGCGGCCTGACCAGAGTCGCGCTTCGCAAAAATTCTTTAGTAGTAAATTCGTCGCAGGGGGGCGGCAGCAAGGACACTTGGGTCCTGAACGATTGAAATAACGAATCCTTGGTTCTGAACATTTGCTTTAAGCATGCTTTCGCGAGTTGCTGACACGCTTTACTGGCTCAGCCGTTATATCGAGCGGGCAGAGAACAATGCCCGCATGTTGGATGTCAATCTTCAGCTGACATTGGATGCTACTTTATTAAACCGCTATACGCAGCAGCATTGGGAATCGATCATCTATTCTTTAGAGGATACAAAGTTATTTTTGGAGATTCATCCCACAATAACGGAGCAGACTGTGGTTGATTTCGTTGCCTTCGAACGAAAGAATCCCAACTCCATATATTCGTGCCTCTGTGTTGCCCGCGAAAATGCGCGAAGCGTGCGTGAGCTGATCTCATCCGAAATGTTTGAACAACTGAACCGGATGTACCTGGACTTCCGTTCGGGCGAGGCGCAGCGGCTGTTCCGGTCCAGCAGCTACCAATTCTTCAAATGGGCTCTGCAGGGCTGCCACTTGTTTCAGGGAATCGCAGATGCCACCATGACCCACGACGAAGGCTGGGATTTTCTCCAACTCGGCAAATTCCTGGAGAGGGCCGATCGCACCTCGCGGATCCTCGACATTAAATATCACATTCTTCTTCCCAAAGAGGAGCAAGTCGGAGGAACCGTGGATACGGTTCAATGGTTCGCAGTATTGAACTCATGCAGCGCCGCTCAGCCCTACCGACGGCAATTTCACGGTGAAATCGCCCCCTGGACAATAGCGGAATTCTTAATAAAGGCTGCCTCCTTTCCCCGATCGATCCGTTTCTGCGTCGGCTCGCTGGATCACTCTCTGCACAACATTACTGGGGTCGAGCGACGTGATTTTCACTACAAAGTCGAGGCAGAACGATTGTCAGGCAAGTTGCTCGCCGACCTTTCCTACGTCACGATAGACGACGTATTCCAGACGGGACTTCATCAGTACCTCGACGGAATCCAGTTTCGACTTGGCGAGATCAATCAGGCAATCTACGAAGAATTTTGCGAGTGGTTAGACTAGCGGGCCGGCTTTCTTTCTGGGGGTGACCATTCCAGTGCGTTGCCAGAACAGCAAACCGGCCCGGTAGCCTAACCACTCGCAACATTATCAGTCGACTCGCAACCGCGGCAGTAAGAAATCCAGAAGCCGCTCAAGGCACACTTCGACGTTCGTTTCACCAGTTGCCAGCACTAGTTCTGGATTTTCCGGTGTCTCGTAAGGAGCGTCGAGTCCAGTAAATCCTCTGATTTCGCCGGCTCGCGCCTTTCGATAGAGCTGCTTGGGATCGCGTTTTTCACATATTTCGAGCGGCGCTGACACGTAGACCTCGACAAATTCTACTCCGCTGCTACCAATGATCTCGCGTGCCCGCAGGCGGTCAATCCGATAGGGCGAAATGAAGGCCGTGACCGCTACCATGCCAGCATCCGCCATTAACTTCGCAACCTCGGCAACCCGGCGAACGTTTTCGACTCGGTCTTCCGGGCTGAAGGACAGGTTAGAATTCAGTCCGTGCCGGACATTGTCACCGTCCAGCACGTAAACCTGCATCTGGCGGTCATAAAGCTCCTTCTCCAGAGCACGGGAAAGAGTAGATTTTCCGGACCCGGACAATCCGGTGAACCAAACCACCATACCGCGATGCCCATTCCGTTCCACTCGGTTGCGATAACTTATCTGGCTTTCAGACCAAGCGATATGCGTGCTCTTGCACTGTTTGTGTTGCAGGTAGACGCCGTCAAAAATGATTCCACCCCCGGCTACGTCGTTGCCCTCCACCAAAACAAAACGGCCGCTGGATTCGAGTCGGTCATGATTGTCCATCACCAGGGGGCCTCGTGTTTGGATAGTCACCTCGGCAACTTCATTCTTATCGATAGATCGTCGAATAACTGGTGAGGCTTCCAGCGTGCTCGCATCAATGACTCGGTCGATCGAAGCCAACTGACACTCTACTTCTTGAGTTAGCAGCTTAATCTTATACTTCTTGCCGAGGCTGAGGGGGCGTTCCCCCATCCAGAAAATACGAGCTCGAAACCGATTGGTTTCAATAGGCATCTGGTCGATGTGGATGCCGATATGGCCTCGTTCAACGAAGATCTGCTCGGTGAGCGTAATCCCAATTGACTCTCCAGCAGCGGCCACAGTCCTTTGCGGGGCATTCCATGCCTCGATCGTCGCCACCACTGACTCCTTGTTTGATGGGGCAAAGAAAAGCGTGTCACCCACTCGCAATCGGCCCGATTCAACTCGCCCGGCTAAAATGCGTCTCTGATCAAAACGATAAACGTCCTGGATAGCAAACCGGAGCGGCAGATCGGCGGGCAATGCAGGCTGTTCCAGATCGTCCAAGGTTTGGATCAGGGTCGGTCCCGTGTACCACCCGATCCGTTCGTCGCGATTTACCAGATTCACGCCGTCCCGTGCTGCGATCGGCAGGAAATCGAGAGGCTGAAGGTTCAGCTGG
Source organism: Verrucomicrobiota bacterium (assembly GCA_019242435.1). Lineage (GTDB taxonomy): Bacteria > Verrucomicrobiota > Verrucomicrobiia > Chthoniobacterales > JAFAMB01 > JAFAVN01. The sequence goes on from JAFAVN010000455.1 coordinate 3,228, forward strand.
CTAAGGAATTGCCGATATT
>JAFAVN010000482.1 GCA_019242435.1 Verrucomicrobiota bacterium
ACGGCGGTGCCTGGCGCTGGCAAAAAGAGTTCGGGACAACGGTCCACGTGCACCCGGCCGGGGCGCCGCATATGGTTAACCCCGCCAAACTGGTAGCGAGCGCTACCCGGATTTACGGCGAACGAATGGCTGAGCTTTGGGGTGAAATTCAGCCGCTCCCGGAGAGTTCCGTAGCAGTGACTACGGACAACCAAGAAATTCAAATCTCGAATTTACAGCTCAAAGTCATTGAGACCCCGGGACACGCCCAGCACCATAACGCCTATTGGTTTGAAGCTGAACGAATACTGTTTGCCGGCGATGTGGCCGGAGTCGCCATTGGAAATGGTCCGGTGGTACCGCCCTGCCCGCCTCCGGATATTCATTTGGAGACATGGCATCAATCAATCAAGCGGGTACGAGCGCTGAATCCAGCACAGTTACTGCTAACTCACTTCGGTCTGCGGCAAAACCCGGAAGCTCACCTGCAAGAACTTGAGAGTCGTCTGGAGAATTGGGCTGACTGGATGAAATTGCGCCTCCTGGAAGGCAAATCAGACGAACAGATCATCCCTCAATTCCAGCAGTTCACCGAAGACGAGCTTCTCGCAGCCGGCGTTACCCAGCCCGATCTGGCCGACTACGAGCAAGCTGATCCCGCCGCGATGAGTGTCGCCGGTCTTTCACGCTATTGGAGGAAGTATCACCCTGAGGCGATTGGTGAGAAGTAAAAGGCGAGAAGGGATTGGTGATTCGTAAGCGAGCCGCTGGGTTGAGACTCACGTATTATGCGATAGCTCTTATCCAATCGCGCCAAATCGCGAGTCCGCTTTTTGGCGGAGAGAGGTTAGCATTGCTCCTAAGGCGCGGCCCATTACTTTCTTACCAGTCACTGCTCACCTTTCACTTCCCACCTAGCAAACGCAGCGCAGCGTCTACAATGCGGGCTGCATCCGGGCGATAGGCATCTTCCAACACCGGCGAAAACGGCACGGGAACGTCCGGTGATGCCAGGCGCATGACTGGCGCCTGCAACAGATGAGCGAATCGCTCCTGAATACCGGCGGCGATCTCCGCGCTTACTCCCCCGGTGGCCGGGCCTTCTTCTACGATGAGAACACGGCCGGTCTTTTTTATGGAGGCGCCGATGGTCTCATAGTCGATCGGAGAAAGAGTGCGCGCGTCAATCACTTCGGCATCCGCACCTTGATCAGCTAATTGTTTCGCTGCCTTGAGACTGAAGTGAAGCATCAACAGCCAGGCCAGAATGGTTATGTCCTTGCCAGGGCGAGCTACGGCGGATTCAGCAAGCGGCACCGTGTAGTCGTGCTCCGGAATTTCACTGGTGGCATCGATCGCGCCGGCCTCTGTCCGCGCGCCTTTCGAGCCGTAAAGCAATTTATGCTCAAATATGAGGACGGGATTGTCATCTCGGACCGCCGCTTTCAATACGCCTTTGGCGTCGTAGGCGTTAGACACGGCAACAACCTTCAGGCCTGGCACACCGATAAAATAGCGTTCCATATTCTGAGCGTGCTGGGCGCCGCGGCCCGTCGCGCCAACCGGCGCACGCATTACGACGGGGACCTTCCACTGGCCGCCCGACATATACCGGAGTTTAGCCGCATTATTGATGATCTGGTCACTAGCCAGAAACAAGAAATCGCCATACTGCACGTCGGCGATGGGCCGCATTCCCATTAGCGCCGCACCAACGGCAACCCCGAAAAAGCCAAGCTCGGCAATCGGGGTGTTGATCATGCGATCGGGAAATCGTTTTTCCAAACCAAGCGTGACGGTGAAAGCCCCGCCCCAGCCGCCCGGCACGGCAATGTCTTCTCCCAGGCAGAAGACGGTTTCATCCCGTTGCATCTCCTCAGCGATCCCGTCGCGCAAAGCTTCAGCTATCGATTGACGCTTCATCAGGCGTAAACATCGGTTAAAAGTTCCTCATGCTCAGGAAGAGGAGCTGATCTCGCCAGCTCAACTGCGGCTTCGATCTCCTCGTCAATCCGACGCCGGATGGCGGTCAGTTTGGCTGGATCAGCGATCCCCTTTCGCAGCAAAACGTCAGCAAACTGAGTGATTGGATCTTTTTGAGCCCAGGCATCGCGCTCCTCCTTGGATTGGTAGGCGCATGGATCACGCCGGGAGTGCCCGGTGCGGCGGTAGGTCAAGAGCTCCAGCAATACCGGGCCGCAGCCGCTTCTACATTCTTCGACAGCGCCGGCAGCCGCTTCGTAAACGGCCAACACATCGTTACCGTCAACCGTGTCGCTACGAAGACCATAGCTGTTCGCCCGATCCGCTATGCGAGTGTTCCGCATCACCCGGTCAATGCGAGTTGATGCTCCATATAAGTTGTTTTCGCACACAAAAAGCACCGGCAGATCCCAGATCGCGGCCAGATTCAAGCCCTCGTGAAATGCGCCCTCCGCGACAGCGCCATCGCCAAAAAATGAGGCCACCACCTGCCCCGTCCTTCGCATTTTGAATGCGAGGCCCATGCCGGCAGCGACGGGAATCCCACCGGCCACAATAGCAATGCCTGGAACCATGCCGTGTTCGGCGCTTCCCATGTGCATGGAACCACCTTTGCCTTTACAACATCCGGTTATCGCACCGAACAATTCATCCATCATCTCACGAACCGATAATCCTTTAGCCAGAGCGTGACCGTGACCTCGAAAGGTAGAGGTTATGAGGTCGTCCGGACTCAACGCCGCACAAATCCCTACAGCACAAGCTTCCTGGCCCTGGCACTGGTGGATGGTACCCGGCATGGCGCCTTCCAGGAATAGCAGTTTCACCCGCTCCTCAAACTGGCGGATCAATACCATGCGTTCATACAGAGACCGGAGGAACTGCGGGTTATAGGTTTTT
>JAFAVN010000189.1 GCA_019242435.1 Verrucomicrobiota bacterium
TGGGGATTTCCCGGGAGCCGCCTGCTATCAGCTCCTAGAACTAGCAGCCTACAAAGCGGCTCCCCTCCAGGCGCTACGGCTGATAGCAACTGCTGGGCGATTCCCGGGAGCCGCCTGCTATCAGCTTCTAGAACCAGCAACCTACAAAGCGGCTCCCCTCCGCTAACCACCGGTCCCGGCGCCCACCTAACGGCCAAATCTTACTCGGGAACGGGCCTTAGCTTTCGCGGCCACTTCCATCCTGTCCTTCGGGATCGCATCCGTCCGCAATGACCTGAGTAACTCGTTCGAAATGCGCGCAACCTCGTCTACGGCGGCCAGAAAAGCTGGTTCATTAACTTTGGAAGGCTTATTAAAACCGCTGATTTTCCTCACGTACTGCAGCGAGGCGGCACGGATCTCATCCATAGCCACCGGTGGATCGAAGTTGAACAGGGGTTTGATATTCCGGCACATACGGGGACCCTCGCCCGAAGCTCGGGTATGACAAATGACAAATGACAGATGACAAACCGGGTCCAGCTGAGCCATTGGGTTTAATCTATCGATTGGGTTCGCTTAATTCGGATAAGACTCAAAAAAATTTTGTCTTCACCGGGACACCTTATTCGTCGCTCTTTTGAAGCCCGACGTTAAGTCGGCCGAACCGAAGGAGAATCGATTATGTGCCCAGTATGTGTTTCTACCGCGGCCCTGATGGTCGCCGGTGCAAGTTCAACCGGCGGCCTCGGCGCCTTTGTGACCAAAAGGCTCCTGGTCAAAGGCCGACCCAAAAACAACCAGCCGAACTCTAATCAAAAACAGGAGAAACCAGCGTGACCGCCGAGGAACTTGAGTATCCGCGAATCGTGTCGCGAGCAGAATGGCTGGAAGAACGGAAACGGCTGCTAGCCAAAGAAAAGGAGTTTACCCGGCTCGGAGACCAGCTTAGCGCCGAAAAACGGCACCTGCCTTGGGTCAAGATAGAAAAAAGTTATCTGTTCGATAGCCCTACCGGCCAGCAAAGTCTCGCTGACCTGTTCGCCGGGAAAAAGCAATTGATAGTCTACCACTTCATGTTTGGCCCTGACTGGGAAGAAGGATGTCCGACCTGCTCAATGGTAGCAGACAATCTTGATCCGAACGTTATCCACCTGGCACACCGGGATGTAACGCTCGTTGTTGTCTCAAGGGCACCGATTGCTAAACTCCTGGAATTCAAGAAAAGAATGGGTTGGCGTTTCCACTGGGTCTCCTCGTTCGGGAATGACTTTAACCGAGACTACGGAGTCTCTCTGACCAATGAAGAAATGCTGAGCGGCAGCTACTATAATTACGGGACCAGCAGGTTCCCGAGCAATGAGGCCGGCGGCCTCAGCGTCTTCTATAAGGACAACCACGGCGCCATCTTCCATACTTATTCCTGCTACGCTCGAGGTGGAGAGTTTCTGATCGCCCCATATGCTTTTCTCGACTTGGCGCCGAAGGGCCGAGACGAAGAAAATCTGCCTTTTACGATGGCATGGGTCCGGCATCACGATCGATACAATGAGGTGGAGTGAAGAGCACTTTTGCCAAAATCAAACCCGGCTGGCGCCTTTCTACTCAGAATTGGTGCGCAAGTTCGGTTGATCATCTGCTTATCTTAACGAAACTATTAACATGAGTTCCCAACCCGACACATCCGAATACTTGTTGTTGTTCCGAGGAACCGTCTGGGACAAAGGCCTTTCTCCCGAAGAAATCCAGAACATCATGACTCAGTGGATGAACTGGCTGGAACGCCTGACTAAAGAAGGAAAAGTCAAAGCCGCCCAGCCTTTGACCAACGAAGGCAAAATTGTTTCCTGGGAGAAGAAGCTGGTGATATCAGACGGACCCTTCGCCGAATCAAAGGAAGCAGTCGGCGGTTACTTTCTGTTGTACTCAACTCACGACGAAGCCGTGGAGATTGCCAAACAATGTCCGGCACTCAAACACGGCGTAATTGTGGAAGTCCGTCCTGTGGCTGACCAATGTGCGTCGATGGAGCGGATGAAAGAGCATCTGACTCACGCAACGTCTAAGCCGGCTTAACCAACTTCCCGGAGAAGTCGAAGCTGATGGCTTTGTCGCTGTCACCAATTCCTGCACGTTATTCTCAAGTTTGCGCGGGCTGATGTTTCGCGAAAAACCGGCCTAATTCTTTCGGCAAACAGACCGGGTCGAACGTCGCGGTGCTTCGCGTATGTTCTCTTCGAGAGCCTCGAAGAACCCCGCTGGGAGGGAATCGTGTCTTGATGCCGCGCCACGCAGCTTTTTGTGGCGCTCGGTTCAGACTCTGCGTTAATTGGGAGGAGGGAACCCTAGCTACCTGTCAGGATGTGCGAAACGTTGGATGTTTCCGGGAGCGCGGCAAGGAAAAGCCCTTAAATCCTTTTTAGAGCCGGCATGCGAAATTAACTGCTCGCGCCCGTAATGAATATGTTCACGTCCGTCCGCAACCTATGCCAAAGGCTCTGACTAAAACCGCTACCCTACGTCCGACTAAAGAAGTATCAGTGATGGCCTGGATTGAGGATGCCAAGGAGAACGTGTTGTTGGTCCGGCAAGCCGCTGGTTTAAGACAATGGACACTGCCCGGCGGCAAAGTTAAACGCGGGGAATCCCTGGTGAGGGCACTCAAGCGCGAAGTTTATGAGGAGACGACCCTGCGGGTTAGCGTCGGTTCCTTACTTGGTGTTTTAGATCGAAAAGATAAAGACGCCATCACCCTGCTTTTTTCCGCCGTTCCCGAAGCGCTTGCCACAAAGATAAAACATAAGCAGAAGGAAATTGCTAAAATCGGTTTCCGAGCGCGATTGCCGGGCAAAGCGTCGCCGTCCGCCAAATACTTTTGGTCAGCCCGGAGAGGCTTCATCGAGAAACCTCCTAAGATCAAGGCTACGACTTATCAGTTTCCGCCCTTGCTTCCGGTACCGGACCTCGATGAGGTCCAAACCAGGAGGGAGCTTTGACCGCTGGAATGTGCTGCGGGCGCTAGCCGGCGAGAATTCGCTTGCATTATACTAACTAGTCAACTAAGCTGCCTAACGTGAGACGTGAGTGCGATACCAAGCAAAAGCTTTTAAGCACCGCTATCGAGCTGATCTGGGAGAACAGCTACGGATCGATCAGCGTTGATGACATCTGTCAACGAGCCGGTGTTAATAAGGGCAGCTTCTATTACGCTTTCAAAACCAAGTCCGATCTGGCAGTCGCCGCTTTGGAGCAGACAGCCAGTGCTAAGCGGCCGGTCCTGGATAAGATTTTTTCGTCTCAGGAACCACCATTGGACCGCCTGAATGCGTATTGTGACCGGGTTGTCAGCGATCAACTTGAGAAGTATCGGAGCTTCGGCAGGGTCCTCGGATGTCCCTTTGCCTCAGTCGGTTGTGAATTAAGCACTCAAGATGAGGCCATCCGCCAAAAAACGGAAGAAATCGCTGAAAAAGTGATCCGTTACCTGGCGGGGGCTATCCGGGATGCGGTAGCCGAAGGCTCGATCCGGACTGAGGATCCAGCGCAGCTCGCCCGCCAAGCTTATTACTACGTCACCGGCTTATTAATGCAGGCGAAGATCGAGAACAACCCGGAAACCCTTAACCGGCTGAAACCGGGTCTCTGCCGCCTGTTCGGGATCTGCCTGGGCGAAGCGGCGCCTCATTAAAAATTTTTTTGCTTATTACTATACTAACCAGTCAACTAAGCCAATCCTATGGAGTGCAATACTATACAGCGCATCAACGAGGGCGAATGTGCAAAGCTTTCCAGGACCTTGAGCCTGTTGGAGGCTGCTGAACTTTCTGCTCACCTGGAAACTGCCGGGGGCCTTCCCGCGGAACATCGCCGGTTTACCTTCACATTACCGGCGACTCAGAACATCGTGTCATTGGTAATTGAGTAAGCTTTCTCTGTTATCTGGCCGATTTATCTATTTTAAGGAAAAACGGATGTATGGCTGCCTTAGTCTTTCTGTCCGGTATGTCGCTGTTTCTTTTCTGTCTTGCTCTCGGAGAATAGGGCAAGAAAGCGAGCGTGCAGCAAACGGTGAGCCTGTTTAGGCTCAGGGGTGACTCTCGGGGGCCGCTTACTTTGGGACAGTAGGGCTTGAGCAAGCAACGCGGCTCCCGTAGGGTGCCCCGATCGGGCGGCGCTGACCGGCATTTCGGTGCGCTGTCTCAGGCCCGGACCAAAACCTCGACGGGCGCTTGATC
>JAFAVN010000459.1 GCA_019242435.1 Verrucomicrobiota bacterium
AAGGTGCTTAATCGCGCCCGTTTAAATTGAAAAATAAAAAAAGGAAATATTACAATATGAGTGAGCCAGTCCCGTTTATCCCAGGTCTAAATCCAGGTATGTTGAGACCACCAATCACGGACCCTCCAGACGGTCTTGTCATGCCCACATATACAGCCCCATTCGATGAGATTTATGGTGCTGACGGTGCGCGGACCATCGCTGCAGCCGCAGAGACTCTACCCGAAGCAACCACCGCTGAAGTTGGAGCGCTGGCCGCGGGGACGGCGATCGCTGGAGCTGTGGTCGTAGGCGTCGCAGCAATTGCGGCAGCAGTGGTTATCGTGGAGGCAATAAGTGCCGATAATGACAAGCGTGCGAAGTTTACGCAGCAATTCGTGACGAGTTCCAGTAAGAAATTTCCTCAGTGGAATGTTGTTATCTGCCACCCTGGCCAAAAGGTAACGCCGGATCAAAACGCGCCGAACAGCTACGTTCGGCACCGACACATTGAGCTAGGAATGAGCGTGGGAACGTGCGGATATGATGTCTATTACTCCCCAATGGGGAAGCCGTTCCAATTCGTGAATCAGGGCGATGGCGGCTATATTAACTGGGCGTACTACGGCCAGTTTACGCGTAACGGGAATACGATTACGGCGTCTTAAAATAGAAAGTTACCTAGAACTGATTGCGGATTATCGTGAGATGACATTTAGGCAGACTTCCAAACGTTACAAACACGTAACATCTGGTTAATTGCCTGTATCTTGAGAATCCCTATTTCTCGGTAGTTCGACAAGGAGTCTATCCAGTGCTTGCCGGGGAGACACGGCAAGCACTCACTTGGTATTGGTGTCTGCCTGAATTTGCGCATACAGTAATCGAAGAACGTTCCCTGCTCGTTTCGAAGCGAGATACGTAATAACGCGTATTGCGCAGGTACCGTTGCCTGGACTTTCATCGACTGCGGCAGCCTGGATACAGTTATGATGTTAATTTAGGCGTATCACTGTAGTCCTCGACCGTTAATCGATAATGTTCACAACAACACGAGGCTAAATAAGCAATGACTCGCCCGCTTGTGTTAATTCATGGATATTCCGCCACCGACAAAGCGTTCGGGCCTCTCAGAGATGCATTGATCGCGAAGGGAATAGCCCCTACGACCATCAACATCTGCAATTACGTCTCGCTAAATAATGAGATCACGATCAAGGATATCGCGGAAGGCTTAGACCGAGCATTCCGCAGTCATCCGATCCTCAAGGAGGACAACCAGTCATTTGACGCCATCGTGCACTCAACAGGCATGTTGGTTCTCCGATCCTGGTTAACTAACATGGGAATTCCTCCGGAGAATAATCAACGGCTGAGGCGGCTCAAACACCTGGTAGGTCTAGCGCCAGCGACCTGGGGTTCGCCCCAGGCACACAAGGGACGCACATGGCTCGGGGCGTTAGTTAAGGGAAACCGCCAGCTAGGACCGGATTTTTTGAACGCCGGTGACAGAGTTTTGGAAGGTCTTGAACTCGGAAGCGCATTTACCTGGGATTTGGCGCACGCGGATTTGCTTGGACCGGCTCCGTATTATGACAAGAGCCCTGACACACCCTGGGTCGCGGTATTCATCGGCAATACGCCATATGCTGGCCTTTCAAGCGTCGCTAACGACCCGGGTACCGATGGAACCGTTCGGTGGTCTGGAGCGGGCCTCAACACGCGGAAGATCGTTATCGATCTGACGCGGAAACCACTTGATCCAGCAGGCAAAAAGACTAACCGGGTGACGATCTCAAATTGGGCAGACAATAGACTCGATATTCCGATCATTGCGGTTGACGGGCGAAACCACGGCTCCCTGATCAGCGAGCCCGATAGCGACATGGTCGGCTATATCTGCGATTTTCTAAAGGTTGGCGACGAAGAAGGTAAGGCTTTTGACGAATGGCTCGCCGGCGCTCGCCAGTACGGGGCGAGGGGCAAGAAAAAGATGTTGGTGAATCCAGGTGCTGGCGCGGCCGGAATCATGGGCGATGCCAAGTCCTTCGTAGATCACTTTGTCGGCCGTGACATTGGAACTGAAATGGAGGGCTGGCAGCAGTTCGTTGTCCATGCGCGGGATGAGCGAGGGGATGGCGTCTCCGATTACATGATCGAAGTTCTGACCGAAAAAGGGAATTCCTGGACAAAATTTGAAGAGATGTATGTCGATGTCCATGCGTATGGGCCCGACCCGAGCTTTCGCTGTTTTCATATTCGGCTGCCAAAAGGTATTATGGCTGGACAGGTTCCACTTAAAGTGCGGATCCATGCCTCCACCGGCACTGAGTTGATGGCGTATCAGGGATACGGAGATACTGAGCAACAGCTCACGGCGACCTCACAACCGGTAGAAGTGGATTTGGCCGGGATCAACAAGCCACGTTCGAGCCTTTTTTACCCGTTCACGACTACGTTGATCGAAATCATTTTGAATCGAGAACCCCTTCCTTTCGATGACATGAGCCGGATCCTTCAGATTGAATAGGCTTAGGCGCCGTGCTCAACGCCCGATTAGTTTCAAAGCCTGCGACAATTGAAAATGCCTGACCAGTATCGAGAGAATATTGATTGGCGTCGCTACGATTCGGTGTGGCCTCGAACGAACAGTCCAGCTCCTCCATGTCAGGCTCCACGTCACACTGAGCAAGACGAGGTTTGTTCATGAGAAAGAGCGTTATCATTTACTATCAACCCATGGTTCTAAATTAGTAACGGATCCTCTCCATGTCTTCGAGCAGAACCTTTCTAATGCGGATATGAGCGCTGCCCGCCGGTGCGTTTGTGAGGATCGGCGCGCGCAGAATAGTATAGTCTAGCCCACTTGCTCGCGGATAGAGTTCTCTTTCAACCAGGTTCCGCTGCAGACCGCGTTCCAGCCGGGGAAGAAGGCTGTGCGGGATGACCACTATGAGTCTGAGCCCAGAGGTTGAAAAGGTAACCATACGTAAAATTGCGTATTTTCCGAAGCGGTGAAAGGACATAGGATCCGCACGAGCTTGCGCTGAGTGCTCTGCGGTGCTTTCGATCCTGGCAGCGCCTTCGGTCCATTTCGGCAGCGAGACTCAGGTTGCGGAAACAAATGATCGTATTTGATCTAAACTTATTGGAACCCTCATGCCGCTAGTCCGTAGGGTTTAATAGGTCAAAATGAGGTTAAATGCGATGCTTGCCGCTTTAGAGAGATCGCTCCTATGAATTTGCATTATCTCGAAAAGAAATACGGAATCAGAATCAATTTATTGGGATGGTCGGGAGACGCCTATGAGACCGGGACGCTGCAGGCGCTGATAAAGATAGAGAGTACCGACACGGGCCGAATGCTGTTAGAAAGCATTGCGTACCACATAAGAGTGCACCCTGGAAACCTGGCACATGGGATCCTCGAGATTCGACCATATGCAGAAGGCGATTGTAATGCCTCGACTGCTCCTGACATTACGACGAAAGCAGGCAGGATGATTCAACCGGTGGTGCACTTCTGGCCAAAAGCCTACACGACGGGAGGCTCCTGTTCCAAGTACCTTGACGACCATAAAGACGAGACCGGGGGAGTTCTTCCGGATGAAGCTCTCTTCCACGAATTCGTGCATGCATTCCGAATGGCGGCCGGAGTTGCGACCCTCGCGCCTATTGCTCGCGGCGGACTATCGAACTATGAGGACGAGGAGGAGTTTATCGCCGTGCTTGTAACCAATATCTACATCACCGATCCATCGAACAAATCCCACTCGCGGCTTCGTCGCGATCATGTCAGCTTCAAGACCCTAGAATCCGACCTGGATCAATCATTCACGTTTTTCCGCAGCTCGGTTTCCACTTATCGTTTGGTCGAGAGATTCTGCCGCGAGAATCCCGGCTTCACAAAGAACCTTGCGCAGGTGAAAGCCTCTTTTAATCCAATCGCTGCCTTCTATCAAGACCCGGTGCAGGCATGGATTTATGCGAATTCGGAAGCGTCCGAATCGCGGGATGCTCTCGGCCCTGATGACTGGGACATTTATAGCGAGATGCGGAAATATAGCGCGGACAGTCCCTGGGCCGGCAACGGCGAAAAAGTTTTCAAGAAATGGTTCGGTAAGAAAACGCCAAAATGAAGGGTCTCACACCACAAGAACTGGAACTTTCGGAGGGCCGCAAGAGGTCAAACCCTGTGCCGCGTGCCGCAGTCGCAATACTAAGAAATATTGTTATTACTGCGGGACGCGTCACACGAGTACGCAGTATGTATAGGATTTGGCACACAAAAACACAAGAGAGGCGGCTGATGAGGGGTAGGAGGGGGTTTTTTCTAAGACTTTTCGCATTCTAGCCTAACCGCAACTCCTCGTGGACAGGGCCTCCCCTGAACGCCGAACTGAAACGGTTCCCATCCTGTCTTTGGCGAGACAGTGATCCAGACTATCCCGGATCTGATGAGCACTGTCAGAGGAGGTCTTCTGA
>JAFAVN010000464.1 GCA_019242435.1 Verrucomicrobiota bacterium
CTGGAAACGTTCTGAATCCCTCGCATGCTGATATCGGGAACCCGCCGAGCCGCAGCCTCCTGATCTGACTGGTGCTCGAAGGATACCAAATTTTTTTTAAGCATTGAGATGATACGGCTCGGCAGCTTTGCGGCGTAATTTGTCAGAATTTTGTAACACCGTTCGCGCCCCGTGAAAAGTCTTAGGCCAATTCGGAGCCTCGCCCGACCAACCTTGGGCCGTTCCCGCTCACCTCACCCTACTGAGGCTGCTGCTGGGTCAGACAATGAAAGGCTCCTAAGCCCCACACCAGGTTCCGGCAATCGATTGGCACGATCTTGCGATCGGGGAAACACTTCTTCAAAGTTACCGCGGCCTTTTCGTCCGTGTTTGCATTGAAGGCCGGGAGCAGAATCACTCGGTTTCCAATATAAAAATTCGCGTAGCTAGCGGGTAAACGGCGATCATCGCGTTCGATTCTGGGCGGCATCTGAAGTGTCAAGATGGTCAGCTTCGAACCATTCGAAGATTGCATCTTTTTCAGAAGCGACAGGTTTGCTCGAAGCGGCTCATGGTTTGCATCTTCCTCGTTCGCTTCGACGGCCGTTACCACAACGTTCGGAGCCACGAATCTAGCTAGATTGTCGATATGCCCATCGGTATCATCTCCTTCGATCCCTCCCTCCAACCACAAAATTTGCGATACTCCCAAATAATCTCGAAGTGCCTGCTCGATTTGCTCAGGCGAGTGGTCGGGATTTCGATTACGGTTCAATAAACAGGATCGAGTGGAGAGCACGTCTCCGGCTCCGTTTACGTCGATGGACCCACCCTCAAGAACTAATTTTGGATAATAGACTGGCAGTTTAAATTGCTCGGCGATCCTGGTTGGCACCACCTCATCGAGGTCGAAAGGTGGGTATTTGCCGCCCCACGCATTGTAATTCCAATCGATAATGGCCAATCGCGGCTCCGTTTCTCGTTTGACAAAGATAGGACCGTGGTCGCGACACCAAGGCTCGTTCGTTGGAATATAGAAAAATTCCACGTGATGAGTGTCAATTTCCTTTAAGAAAAAGCGCACTTCGTCCTCGTGATCGCGGTCGATCACGTTGATTCGTACCTTCTCGGAATCGCGCAGAGCATCAATCATCTGCACGAACGCGGGAATCACTTCTTCATAGGCATGTGGAAAACTAATCCCGTCCCGGCGGGGCCATGATAGCCAGGTTGCTTCGTGCGGAGCCCATTCGGGAGGCATTCGATATCCCAGAGCGGCGGGTGAATCAGCAGTAAAATCAGTCATATCCCTGTGAGAAACTCCTTCTGTTAAAGGCTAGCAATTTGTGCGCCGCGTTCTCAGCATCTGTCTCTCTTAGACGGCTTACCGGATGGTTACCAGGAGTGTGAGGTATTCAGGCTAGGTTTGTTCCTCTCAATCGATAAAGCGCTTTGTTAACTCGCTATATGCTTCAATCCGCCGGTCACGAAGGAACGGCCAGTGGGTGCGTTGGATATCGAGCGCCTTCGTGTCGATACTGACAACCAGGACCTCTGGGTCAGTATCGCTCCCTCTGGCCAGTACCTGACCAGAAGGATCGGCCACAAAGCTGCGCCCCCAGAATTCCAGGCCGGGACCGCCGTCGGGAGCTTCGTGTCCGACTCGGTTAGGAACCGCCACGTAACAGCCGTTCGCAATGGCGTGTCCGCGCTGTACGGTTTCCCATGATGAGTGCTGGCGTTCGCCGAGTTCTGCCTTTTCTGACGGATGCCAGCCGATTGCCGTAGGATAAAAAATTAACTCGGCACCGCGTAGCGCAGTTAGTCGAGCTGCTTCCGGGTACCATTGGTCCCAGCAGACCAAAACACCCACTTTAGAGTATCGCGTTTGCCATGAACGAAACCCGAGATCCCCGGGGGTGAAATAAAACTTCTCGTAGAACAACGGATCATCTGGAATGTGCATCTTCCGGTAAATCCCGAGCAAAGTTCCATCAGCATCAATGATTGCTGCCGTGTTGTGATAGAGTCCTGCCGCCCGCCGTTCGAATAGCGAAGCGACGATGACAATCTTCAATTCTTTGGCCAGTTTTGTGAGACGTTCCGTAGTCGGTCCGGGAATTGGTTCCGCGTATTCGAAATACTTATGGTCTTCGGATTGGCAGAAGTAGACACTGCGGAACAACTCCGGCAAACAAACGATTTGTGCACCGCGCTGGGCGGCTTCCCGGATCAGAGCAACTGCATTCTCCATGTTCTTACCAGGATCCAAAGAGCACCGCATTTGAATCAATCCGATTTCTGGCATGCCCCTTCCTTACCTTGGATTGCTGACAAATCCAACAGCAACTTCAGAGCAGTAATCAGCCGGACGCTCTGCGTAACTGTTTGCCGATATCTTCGAGTTCAGCCGCAGTGAGATCGAACGGCAGCCCCGACGTATCCACTAGATGTGCAGCACCTTTCCGGCTGGAAATGGCTAAAGCGTGATCTTCCGTCGGCGTCGTAAAGTAAGGTCTCAAATTCGCAGCCCAAGAGACCGAGTTCCTGCGTTTTTTTGTGTTCGGTAACTCCCATTCGTAAGTCCAGTGAATCCGGTTTCTAATCGGCCGGCGCGACACGATCACGACCTCTATTGCGACCGGGTCTGCTGCGGTTCGTTCCAGGCTCTTCGCGCTGTAGATCGCTGCTGCCGTGAGCCCCCAGATCAATAGCACGCCGAAACCAAATATTCCCACAAAGGCCCAGAAGGTTTTCCATCTGAGAG
>JAFAVN010000489.1 GCA_019242435.1 Verrucomicrobiota bacterium
TGCTGGATGTGGGGATGATCAAGATCGGCGGCCGTGCAGAAGTTCCCGGTCGCCCCCTCTTGTACGAAACCACCCAGCATTTCATGGAACACTTCGGGATAAAGAGCCTGGACGAACTGCCAAACGCCTCGGAGCTGCGTTATGTGCCATTACCGGACGGGAACGCGCAGGCGGCGCCCCCGCAACCCGAGACTCGCGACCTTTTTGAAGAGCCTGTCCCGGAGCAACCCCAAGTCCAGACCCAGCCGCCTGCCTCGCAAGAATCATCTCCCTAACGTGAAAGCGAAGTATTCACTCGACGAGATCCGAACCCGCATAGACGCCATTGATACGGAGTTACTCAAGTTGCTTAATGACCGAGCCGACCTGGTGCACGAGATCGGTCTGATCAAGAAAGGTGCCGGTCTTCCAATTTATGCGCCCGAACGCGAGGAGGCATTATTGCAGAGTCTGATTCAGAAGAACAGCGGCCGGCTGCCGGCAAACGCCGTACGAGCCATTTACCGCGAAATCATGTCTGCCTCATTGGCGCTCGAAAAAGATTTAACTATTGCTTTCCTCGGGCCAGAGGCGACCTGGACCCATCAAGCTGCGCGTTCGAAATTCGGCCTATCGGTGAAGTACGCGCCGGAGCCGAACATCAGCGACGTGTTCGCCCGGGTCACCCGGAGCACGGCCGATTACGGCGTGGTTCCTATTGAAAACTCGGTAGAAGGGGCGGTAAACCACACCTTGGACGTGTTCATGGACTCTGAGCTTAAGATCTGCGCTCAGATTCTCCTTCGGATCCGCAACGACTTTCTCTCCAAATGGCCTCGAGAAGAGATCAGGAAGATCTATTCGCATCCACAGGTGTTTGGGCAGTGCCGGCAGTGGCTGCAGGAAAACGCCCGAAGCCTCGAGCAGATCGAAGTTTCGAGTACGACACGGGCAGCTCAATTAGCGTCCACCGAGCCTGGTGCAGCAGCCCTGGCCAGCTCGATGGCGGCGGAGGTCTACGGCTTAAAGACCTTAGAGACATCGGTCCAGGATAGCCCGAATAACACAACCAGATTCCTAGTTATCTCTCACTCCGGTTGTCCCCCGACCGGTAACGACAAAACGTCCCTCATGTTCTCAGTGCAGGACCGCGTTGGCGCGCTCTACTCGGCCCTGGAACCATTCAGCCGGCTGCGACTCAGCATGAGCAAAATCGAGAGCCGTCCTTCCAAGAGGAAAAATTGGGAATACTTCTTCTTCGTCGATGTCGACGGTCACATCGAAGACGGGGTATTAAAGCAGGCGATACAGGACCTCGGCCAATATTGCACATTCGTGAAAGTGCTGGGCAGTTACCCGAAGACCGACGCGGTGAACGGGTAGCGAGTTAACACTTTAACAGTTGGGCGGCTGGCGGTTCACCGTTCACGGTTCGCGGGTTCAGGCTTGACTCAGTTGAAGAACTGAAGGCACGCGGAATCCGGCGCGGTATCGCCAGCCCCTTGCGGCGGGGCGTTGCTATCGGCTCGGCTGCTCGGGAAGTCATGCTATCCGAACGAGTATTGGTAACGGCGTAAGGAAATAATGCGACGCCCCTGGCAACCCGATTTCCCGACATAAATCCCTTCATCGGGCCAATCGGGACGAAGAAAGCCATGGACCATGTTTACCATTGGAATGTAATTCCGCATGACCCGGACAGGAGAGAGCAACCGGATTGTCGAGATCGATTCGATGGAGTCCGATCCGTGATTTTTAAGCAAGCCGGGGATGAGTTCTTCGTGGGTTCGCTGGACAATGTCAAGATCACTGTTCCCATCGACGAAAAGGAGAAGCGCAACCTTTCCGTCGATCTCGGCAATGTGGCTTTCGAAAATCGTTTCGGTAAAGACCGATTGCTGGTTGGATTCCTGACGGATCTCGTCAACTAGTTGGTTGTAAGTAATTCCGACCTTGAACTTAATAATGTAGAGATGGCGCGCGTTGTACTGTTTGGCGCCGTCACCGGAGAGATCAATGTTGGTGAAGTAAGCGAGTACCCCCTCCTGCTCCAATCGGATTCGTTTCCTGCTTACGGTCCGAACGTTAACTCCGGTTCGTTCACCCACTCCATTGTCCGATTCTCGGGGATCGCGGATCAGGTAACGGACGATTGCCTTTTCTTGCTCATCCAGGATTCTCATGTAAAGATCGACTGATGGGTTGAGAGCGCGCTCCGGTATGTACCCTCGCATATCGGCCACGCCAGCTAGTCGCTGGTGCTAAGGATTAAACTAGAATCTCGGGATCGGCGACTAAAAACTGCCTGCGCGCCCTGCATTTTGGTCTTGAAACAAGCAATTTACCCCTTAACGTCAACGGGTTTTGGTTAAAATGAACGCTGGGACAACTCAACAGCCGACTGATCGGCCATTTTCGCTCTACGATCCAAGCGAAGAGCATGACTCCTGTGGTGTGGGGTTCGTCGCTTCAATACAAGGGAAGCGTTCGAATCGGGTACTGCATTGCGGGTTGACTTCTGTTTGCAACATGGTGCACCGCGGCGCTGTGGATGCAGATGCGAAGACTGGAGACGGTTCGGGAATAATGACTCAGATTCCGTACAAGCTTTTCCGCCGCGAAATCACCAAGCTTGGACAGACTCTGTACAACGATTCGGATCTGGCAGTCGGCTCCATATTTCTGCCGCATGACAATGCGTACGCTCAAGCGAGAGCCAAAGCGGTGATTGAAGATGTGCTGGAGTTCCGGGGACTGTTCCAATTCGGCTGGAGAGAAGTCCCGCTGCATATCGGCGTCCTGGGCGAAAAAGCCCAGCTCACCATGCCGCGCATCGAACAGGTTCTCATCGGCCGGCCTGCTAACATTGATGATGACGAGTACGAACGCCGCTTATTCCTCGCTCGAAACGAGATCGAAAAACGAGCTCACCTCGATAACATCCGCCATTTTTACATCAATTCGTTTTCACACCGAGTCATCGTTTACAAAGGGTTGCTAACCGCCGTCTCGCTGGAGAAGTTTTATCGCGATCTTAGCGATCCGGAGTATGAGACTGCGATCTGCCTGTTCCACGAACGCTACAGCACTAATACTTTCCCGACCTGGCCATTGAGCCAGCCTTTCCGATTGCTGGCCCACAATGGTGAGATCAACACGATCCGAGGAAATCGAAACTGGATGCGGGCGCGCGAATCCGAGCTGGAAGCGGATTTCTGGAAACAGGACATCGATCTGCTAAAGCCCATCATCCAACCCGGCGGTTCAGACTCAGCGAGCCTGGATAATGCGCTGGAAGTGCTGACGATGTCGGGGCGGGACCTGCTGCATGCTGTCACCATGCTGGTACCGCCTGCTTGGCGAACGGACGACAGAATGTCGCCCGAGGTAAAAGCCTTTTACGAGTACCAAGCCTGTTTCAACGAGCCTTGGGATGGCCCGGCCGGATTGGTATTCAGCAACGGAATCCTGGCCGGCGCTTGCCTGGATCGCAATGGCTTACGACCTGCCCGTTATAAGTTAACTGAGGATGGGATCTTCCTCTTGGCCTCGGAAGTTGGGTGTGCCGATATTGATGAATCGAAAGTAATCGAGAAAGGTCGCTTGGCTCCGGGACAAATGATCGCGGTCGATACTTCGGCCGGGGTACTTCTCAGGGACACCGAAATTAAAGAAAGGCTGGCCAAACGCCGGCCATACCTGGAATGGGTCCGAACCAATCTGCTTCGGTTGCAAGAAGTTGCCGGGCCGACGCTTCCCGAACCGGCAGGTGATCTGGATATTCTTGGGCACACCCAGCGCCAAGTCGCTTTTGGGTACACCAGCGAAGAGCTGGACATGGTCCTGAAGCCTATGACCAGGGACGGCCAGGAAGCGATTGGATCCATGGGGGATGATACCCCGTTGGCCGTTCTTTCCCTGCAGCCCCGGTTACTTTATACTTATTTTAGTCA
>JAFAVN010000407.1 GCA_019242435.1 Verrucomicrobiota bacterium
CCTTTGCCGGTATCTTTGGATTTTCACGGTCTGTAATGGTGGGAGAATGCGCTGACCTGCGGCTTTTAGATGGAGCGGAGGCGGTTCGCGTGGCCGGCCAGAACCGCGCCACCATTGTCGGTATTAAGGTGAGAGTCGGGAGAAACGCCGGCGGCGCAAGCGGGATTGGTCCGCTCAATCTGGCGATCGAAGCTGCTGAAGAGTTGGGCACACCGGTGATGGTTCACATCGATTTGCCACCGCCTGATATCCGGGAAGTGTTGCAGCGGCTGCGTCCTGGCGACATCCTTACGCATTGTTTTAGACCCTTTCCTAACGCGCCGATTCTCGGCGGTGTTATTCGTGAGGAAGTTTTGCTGGCGCGAGAACGAGGCGTGATTTTTGATGTGGGTCACGGGATGGGTTCTCTCTCGTTCGATACTGCCAGCGCGATGATCGAGCAGGGTTTTCTCCCCGACGTTATCAGCAGCGATGTGCATGCTCTATCTATCGATGGCCCCGCCTACAATCTTTTGCCAACCCTTTCGAAATTCCTTTCTCTCGGTCTACCGCTGCCGGATCTTGTGGCCCGCACTACGGTAAAACCGGCTCAAGCGATAAGGCGGCCCGAATTAGGCGTTTTGCAAGCCGGTGGTATCGGAGACGCGACCATACTTGGTATTGAGGAAGGCAGATTCACCTATGTGGATTCGGTGGGCAGAAAAATGACCGGCAAGCAGCGCCTCGTTTGCAAAGGTTGTGTACTGGGTGGCTCTTTTATGCCGGTTACACCGAAGGATGGTGAGCGGTAAGCGGGTGATGGGAAGTCGATTTTGTGGGCAAATGTTAAGTATCTTCCACGTCAGCAAAACAAAAATAAGCACCGTCCCTCCGTTCTCGACAGGTGACACTCTATCCAGTTGCTGGCCTGTCGGTTTATAAAGATGAAGTCCATGGGCGGGGCGGAGTTTTTGTTTCCGCGCCCGCCCAGCTGACCCACCCACAAACTGCTCTTGCGTGTCTGCCGTTAGTTGCCGCTCCTTGTTATTTGCTTGAGCGGTCCCGCTTGCAGAGCGAAATTGCTGGTATTAAGCACCTGCAGGCCTGCGTCGTGCTCTCCGTTAAATGGGGTGACTATGCCGGGGCCGCCGGCTTTTACAGCGTCCGCCGGGTCATTAAACCAGAGACCAAGGTGATAAAGCTGGACCGGATTTGTGGCCGGATTTATCGAGGCGTCTGGAAATGCGTTGTTGAAAACGACGGGAGCAGGAGCGACTCCCGGCGCCACGATGAAAGTCTCGATACTGAAACGACCGATGAATTCGCCGTAACCGACTCCGTCCTTATTGGTTTCGATATCGCCCTGGTACCATGCGAGTCCAAACGGAGCATTCGGTACCTGGATCACGAAAAAGTCGAAGTCGGTGTTGGGTGGTAGGCCCCAAACCTTGACCTTCATAACTTCAACGGGGCCGAGCGACTCTATCTGTACCCGGCCATGCGCTTGAGGCACGAAGTTGGGTAAAGTGTTGAGCGCCGGGGAGCGGACGAGGTCGAACCTGAAATCGTCTCCGTCATTATCGTGGTCAAACGCCAGAGCCGGCGTCGATACTAGGGTTGCGAGTACTAGAGCGGCAAGTGCGGCCGTCTTCGTACCAGCAAATCTCCGTAGAACTTTGGTTTTGGTATGCATTTGTTTTGTGCAGTTTCCTTAGGTTAGCTTTATGTGGTTTCGAATTTGAACGTTAGCTGACCGGCTTGACCTAGTTGTGGGGCCCTGCCGGACTTCAACCCCCGTACTACGGGATTGGGTTCACTGAGTTTCAAGGCTGGCGAAACTTCTCCTTTGGCGGCTACAGGAGTTAGTCTAGATTGCGAAAATGCGACGGAGACAGCGCTCCGGCATTCGTCCTGTTCGGGACGATCGCCGATGAGTCACGGGTCAAGAGAAAGCTTCGGCTGCAGTTAAGGTTTGGCTGACCTTACCAGGTAACAATGGCGATAGTTCGGTCTTCCCTGCCGCCTGCTAGCCCACTCATGGAATTAGCGGCCTGCAAAGCGGATCCCCTCCAGGGCTAGGGCGGATAGAAACTGCTGGGCGTTTCTCGGGAGCCGCCTGCTAGCTACTCACGGAATTAGCGACATACAAAGCGGCTCCCCCCCCAGGCGCTAGGGGCGATAGAAACTGCTGGGCAGCTCGGCCAGGGGCAAAATGCCGAAATCCGAATTAGGGCTGAGTCAGAAACAATAAATCGTCCAGTCATCGTCGCCCAGTGGGTGAAAGAGCCGTCGATGGTCCAGTAACCAGTCGTCGTCAGAGGCGACCTGCGCCCCTGACTTCTCACCTTTCACCGTTCCCCTCTATTTCCAAAATTTCCGAACGAACCTCCGCGTTCTTCTTCTCTAACGCAGACTGAATGGCATCGAATTCTGCGTCAGATTTAAATACATCTAACCCTGGATCGACTGGCCCTAATATCGGATCTGGAAAACCCCCACTATCGAGCAGTTGGCGCAAATTTTGGTAAGCTGGCTCTTTCCGCTCCAGAAGCCGGTTACCGATAGCTAAATCAAAACGCATCCAGCGTGGCGATTTCCCAGCGGCCAGTTTCACCTGTGCGGAAATCAGCATCCGTTCAGCAATTTGCCGAGCTGCTTCGAATTCGTTTACGGTGCGAGAAGCCAAAGCTAACCGCATCTGGTTAGTCGGACTATCTTTGTCAGGTTTCGATTGGATGATGTCCGCCACTGCAGACCACTTCCCGCTTTGCATGAAGCAGAACAATAAGAGGTCGCCTGCTGCCGTATAGTGAGTTTTTAAATCCGAGGGCAATTGCTGAAGCCCGGGAAGAGCTGCGGCATAATCACCGCGGTAAACGAAACGTTCCTCCTCCATCAATTGGCGCCGGGGTGGATTCGTTTCCAAGTCGATAGCACGCCGCATCCATTTTTCAGCCAGCTCCTTGGCGCCGGTGCTCCAACAGATCAAAGCCAGCTCGTAAGGAGCCCAGGAATCAAATGGATTCGTGACAAAACATTTCCGGATCCTTTCATACAGCTCCTTTGGGCGCCGAAGTTCGGTTAGCTCAGCAGCGGCCATCCGGTTAGCGTCCCAGTCGTTAGGCGCCAGCTCTAATGCTTTGCGCACCGGCTCAGCCATTCGGTCAATCCAACCTTTCAGGTTATATGCATTGGCAAGCTCCGTGTATGCCCGCAATTGGCTTGAATCGAGCGCAATTGCCTGTTGGCAAAGGTTAATCGCGGAATCGAGCCAGGTCTCCGCCTGATGAAACCGTTTCACCCTGTCGATATAACAAGTGGCAAGGCCGATATAGGCTAGGACAAATTTGGGATCCTGCTCAAGAGCCTGTTTAAACCGATCGATCGCTTTCTCATTCGCATCCTGGGTATGCGACTCCCCTAACACGCGCCCTTGCAGGTATAGATCGTAAGCCGTCGCGCTGGTGGTCGGCGCGTTCCGGAGCCCAGCCTGTTCATTTTCCGACAGCCGGGCATGCAGAGCAGTTGCGATCTCTTCGGCCAGATCGCTTTGAATCGTGAATACATCCTTTAGTTCGCGATCGTAAGTTGCACCCCACAGTCTCTGGCCGGTGCGAGCATTATAAAGAATAGTCACAATTCGCACCCGATCTTCAGCCCGTTGGATACTGCTCTCCAGAATCGCACCTACATCCAGCTCACTACCGATCTCCTTCAGCGATTTGCGCCCAGTCCCCGCGACCTCCCGATACTGCACAATGGAGCTGCGAGCCGTGACCTGCAGATCGCTGAGCTTAGACAACTCGTAAATTACCTCTGAAGTTAGTCCGTCACCGAAATAATCATTCGATTGATTCTCGCTGACGTTATCGAAGGGAAGCACGGCAATCGATTTCACGCCCGTGAAGCTTGGATGAAAACCGGCCTGCCAAAAGAACCAGGCGATCGTGATCCCGCTGACCAGGATGAGTGCCCCTGCCGCGAGCCATATTCTGTTCCGAACCGCTGACGCGACCTCTGGCCACTGTTTAGTTGCAGTTGGCTCGAGGCTTTGCTTGAGCGCGCGCAATTGTGACCGCAGTTGGGCTGGAGTCTGTGGGCGTCGATGCGGCTTCTTAGCCAGCATGTTCTTCAGCACCATCACGACGGCCGGCGGTAACCCTTTCAATTGATCCAACGGTAACGGAGCATGCAAATGCTGGCTGATCACTTCTACCGTCGTGCCGGTAAACGGCACCTTTGCAGTTAACATTTCCCAAAACGTAACTCCCAGAGAGTAAATGTCCGACCGCGTATCGACCTCACCGCCCAGGCACTGTTCCGGACTGGCAAAAAGGACTGTCCCAGTGAAACCGCCAGGTGCGGATACGCCGGGGTCGGATTGGAGGTTCGTGATCGCCTTCGCCAGACCAAAATCGATGACCTTGACGTTGACGGCCCCGTCATCATTAAACCGCACCAGAATATTTCCAGGCTTGATATCTCGATGGACAATCTCTTCCTTGTGCGCGGCCTCTAACGCAGCAGCGACCTGATCGACAATATCGACGGCCAGCGCTGCGGGCAACGGGCCCTTTCGTTTGATCAGTTGGTCAACCGTCTCGCCTTCCACATACTCCATGGCATAGAAATAGTCGCCGTTTCGTGTCCCCAGATGGAACACAGAAGCAACATTCGGATGCCGGAGACGAGCTGCTGCCCGAGCTTCCCGTACAAACCGGAGACGAGCTGATTCATCCTTCAGATAGCGTGCATTGATGACCTTCAGCGCAACCGGACAACGCAGATTCAGATCCAGCGCCCGATAGGTGACTCCCATCGCGCCACGCCCGAGCTCAACGGGTGTCCCATCGGGTTGCTTCAGAAGTTCGTAATGCTCAAACCGCTCGTGCGGCGCAGAATCGGTCTCGGGCACTGATTGGTCCGTCTCATCCTGAGTGGCCGTGCCTGCCGCACCGCAATCAAGCGCAGCTCGCAACTGGCAGACCGGACATAGATCGATCGGATGCGAGACCGGATTCTTATAGCCGCATTTCGGGCAAATACCGGTATCCTTATCGTCCATTTGGATTTAGAGGTTTTCCATCGCCCTCGTGCCTGAAATGGCGGCCGAGCGATTGCCCGCGTGATCAGCAGTTCTTCGCCGGCCCCCTTTTCTGGTTCTGGGTATGCTCATAGCCGGCCTTCCGCCGCAACCAGCGCGTCACAGAGCGCCCGGATTTCATGATCAATCTCATTCGGGTCCGATACTGTGCGCGAAACTTCTTCCCGTAGCATTTTGGTGTACTGTTTGCGGAATCGGTGGATCCAAGTTTTAACCGCGCCGAGGCTGACACCCAGCGTTTTAGCTACTTCTTCATAGGTAGGCAGAGCGCGAGTTTCGACGCCGACAAATGGTCGCAATACTTCGAAACGCGAAATCTCACCGCACGCAATACATTCCTCGCGCAAACGGTCTGCAGCCCGGTTAAGCAAAGTGACTGCCCAGTGTGCATCGTAGATTTTCTCCGGGGAAAGCTGGTCAGCCGGTTCGAACTGATACCGGGTTTCGGCGTCGGCAGCATCGAGAAACACGAACTCACGATCTCCGCCGCGTTTGAGCGCATGGGCTCGATCGGCCTCGTCCAGGAGATAATGTTTGAACGAAGCAAGCAGGAACGACCGAAACTTGCCTTTGGCAGGATCAGCCTGCTTCAGCACCCGGCGTTTCAATAGTGATAGGAAAAAACCCTGGGTCAGATCCTGAGCATCGGGCGCCGCGTTGCCGGCCCGGCGCGCAAACGCATAGATAGGATACCAGTAATCACGACAAAGAGTAGTTAACGCTTCCTGGCTCCCCGGCATCTGACTTTCAGCGGCAACAAAGATTGCGCTCCAGCGCGTCGTGCGAAACTGAGCTGGATCACCCGGAACTGAGCCATGCTCCTGGTTCACTAATGGCGCAACTTTACCATACTGATTCAATGAAGCAGCGATCAAATACCTCGTCGATACGGTATTATGCGTACGAGACGCGGACAAAGGAATAGCCGCAAAAGAGCGCAAAAAACGCGAAGACGCCCCGAAACGGCCTCGAAAGACGCAAACGACGCCAAAAAAACGGCTAGAGAACCACACAGCCTGGCAGAGCCGTGGCCTGATGGGACTCGATCGGCAAACCGAAAGCGGTTATTTCAAGCCGACCAAAACGCGCGGCGCGCCGCAATACTCGGCTCAAGAAAAGCCATATCAGCGTTTCAGTGTTCCCCGGCCAGGAGTAAGACGGGAAAAATATGCGGTTGCATATTTTTCATTGGGAAGCGAAGGCAATGCCGCGGCCGGCTAACAAATACCGAGTCATGAAGCGAGAATTACCTTCAAAACCTGTCTTTCGAAATCGAATTTTAGCGCGGTTGCCCAAAGACGAAAGCAATCGCCTCCAGAGCAAGATGCAGGAAGTCGAAATGAAGCAGGGGACCATGCTTTATGAACCGCACAAACCTTTCCGGCGGGTATACTTTCCCGAAACAGGAGTCGCCTCGATCGTCACCGTGCTGGACGATAATACTGAAATTGAAGTAGCGACGGTTGGTTACGAGGGTATGGTTGGCCTTCCTGCGTTTCTTGGTGTGCATAAAAGCCCGGCGAAGGCTTTCTGGCAAGTGGATGGTAAGGCATTCGTTTTGGATGCCAAAGCCCTGCGCGAGGAGACCCAGCGGGGTTCGGCCCTTGCTGTGACACTTCATCTATACATTCAGGCGTTTTTCACCCAAATCGCTCAATCGGCTACCTGCAATCGAGTCCACAAGGTTAAACAGAGGTGTGCCCGCTGGTTATTGATGACGCACGACCGAGTAGAAGGTGACGAGTTTGGTCTTACGCAGGAATTCCTCGCTCGAATGCTCGGTATTCGTCGTACTGGAGTGACAGAAGTCGCGGGCGATCTTCAGCGGGGCGGACTGATCGCATATAGCCGCGGACACATCAGGATTCTAAATAGGGTCGGACTTGAAAAAATATCCTGTGAGTGTCATCGGGTCGTCATGGACGAATACCGACGGTTGCTCGGATAGATTTTCCCCGGTTTTCAAGGGTTCTCAATCGCAAAATTTCGCGAAAAAGGGAAAGTAAATTGTGTCCGCTAACGGACAGAGTTATAATAATGTCCGATGCCGGACATAGTCGCCTCGGTGCGGTCCGCTATCGAAACCAAGCTAATTTTCAAAGTGAAGTACGAACCGGCCATATCGGCGGGGATAACGAAGAGCCGGATTCTTCTGGTTGATGATCATCCAATTTTTCGCCAGGGGCTGGAAGACTTGTTGAAAAAACAGCATGATTTATTCATCTGCGCTCGTGCCGACTCTGCTTCGTCCGCTTTAGCAGCGCTGGACAGATTCAATCCGGATTTAGCCATTGTTGATCTTTCTCTCAACGGAACTAATGGTCTCGAACTGATAAAGCAAATGAAGGCAAGATCACCTTATCTCGTGGTCCTTGTTCTGTCGGTCCACGATGACTCCGCAAATGTTCTACACGCGTTCAAAGCTGGAGCCTTCGGTTACGTCGTCAAAGGAGATTCACCCCAAACCGTCATCGACGGTGTGCGCAGAATCATGCGAGGAGAACGTTTTCTGAGTCCGAGATTTCAGGAAACGACGCTCTCTAAGCTAATCTCCGGATCTGCATCCATTAATTTACTCAGTAGCCGGGAATTGCAGGTCCTAGCCCTGCTTGGCAAGGGCGATAGCACAGAAGCCATTGCAAAAAGACTGAATCTCAGCAGGAAAACAGTCGAAACCCATAGAACTCACATCAGGGAAAAACTGAAACTCGCCGATTCGGCGGAACTGCTAACTTTGGCAAAGGAATGGGTAACTTATCAGGAGCCCGCTTGAACGCTCCAGTTACTTTTTGATTAGTCCTTTTCATCCGGTGGATAGACCGGAGGAGAGTAAACATTAAAAGTGACCGCCGGCCCGGTGCCGTGGTTGGTGAACTTGTGTTTTGTGCCCGGCGGAATCAGCACGACATCTCCGGGGCTTAGGTTACTAACTTCGCCGGCGACCTCTGCCGCCAATTTGCCGATAATCAGGAGCAACACTTGCTGACCTTCCTTGTGTGACTCGGCTTCTGCACCTGTCGCTTGACCCGGTTTAAGGGTCATCACGGCCGTCTGGCTTAGTTCGTTAGTCTGAAGAACCTCAAACCAGGTGCTTGCTCGATAGATATTCGAGATATTCATTTTTATAACATCTTACTTGCTTCCCGGCCAAAGCATTCCGACGGCCGCTGCCGCCATAACCAGTGTGGCGCCCCATCCGAAGACTTTTAGATAGAAAGGCAGAGCGAATGTGCCCATTACCTTTCGGCTGCTTGCCATCAGCATCAGAAGACACATGATCGGCACGGCAGTGACTCCGTTGACGATCGCCGACCAAACCAGGGCGCGGATGGGATTGACTCCGATGAAGTTCAAGAGAAGCCCGATGATAGTGGATAATGCGAGGACCCCGTAGAACGCTTTCGCCTCGCTTGCTTTGCGCTCCAAGCCCACGGGCCAGCGCAAAGCCTCGCCGATGGAGTAGGCGCCGGCCCCAGCAAGAACGGGAAGAGCCAATAATCCAGTACCAATAATCCCGAGGCTAAAAAGGAGTGAAGCAAATGGTCCGGCGATCGGTCGGAGGGCCTCAGCCGCTTGCTGCGCAGATTCGATGTTCGTTTTGCCGTGTGCGTTTAATGTAGCGGCGACGGTGAGCATGATGAAATAGGAAATCAGGTTAGAAAACGCCATTCCAAAGTAAGTGTCTAACTTGATTCGTTGCAGGTGTTTCGGCCCCTGACCCGGCGCCCGCTTGAGTGCTTTGTCTTGCGGCACACTTTGAAGTTCCTCAACTTCTTCTGAGGCCTGCCAAAAGAACAGATAAGGACTGATGGTTGTCCCAAGCACCGCCACCAGCGCTTGGAGATAGTCGGAGCTAAACACGATGTTAGGTACGAAGGTGCCGCGGACGGCCTTGAACCAATCAATCCTGACTACAAAGGCAGCGGCGACGTATGCAAGGAGGCTTAAGGTCAACCATTTTAAAACCGCGGCATACTTTTGATAAGGCATCCGGATTTGAAGAAGTAACGAAAGAGCGCTTAACAGCACACAGTAAAGTGTCGCCGGGCCCCCAATTAACAGATTCACTGCGGCGCCCATGGCGCCGATATCGGCTCCCAAATTGATAACATTAGCGAATAACAAGAGACTGACCGTGGCATAAAGGAGCCAGCGCGGATAACATTGCCGCATGTTTCCGGCAATTCCCCGGCCGGTGACACGTCCGATTCGGGCGCTGATCTCCTGGATCGCCGCCATGAAAGGATAGATGAATGGCAACGTCCACAGCATTGCATAGCCGAACTGTGCGCCTACGCTCGAGTAGGTAGCGATTCCGCTAGGGTCGTCGTCCGCTGCGCCCGTGATGAGACCGGGGCCAAGGATCTGCAGAAGCTTTGCAATGCGCGGGCGCGATCGTTTCTGAGATTTTCTCTGTTTACGGACAGCTGGTTCGCGCCGGGACGACTTCGCCCCGGCTAGATCATTTGCTTCAGAGCCGTCGGAATCTGCAGAAACGGTCACGCTCCTCGAGTTCGCAAAACAGAGGCTTTACGGTCGGGTCATCTCGGGCCGGTCAGCGATGATATCGACCGCCGGAAAAGCACTCTCGTCGTTTGGACGACCAGCTTCGCAGGTCCTGAAGTGACATAAAATTGACGATCCGGTCCTTTTGGAAACCGGCGAGAAGAGCGGCAGCGAGTGCGAAGTCCATGAACGCCAGCTGCCAGGTATGATGAGCATCTGTACCCAGAGAAATCCGAGTTCCTTCCTTTAAAGCCAAGCGCAGCAGGCCCAATTTCAGATCTTGCCGATCCGGATAAGCGTCAATTTCGACGGCTTTGTCCAGGCGGGCGGCTTCGGCAAAGACTCTGGCCCAGTCGGCCCGCAGGCCTTCGCGATAATTGAAGATTCGACCTTGCGGGTGTCCGAGAATGTGGATGGCCGGATTACGCAAAGCGGCCAGGTAACGCGTGGTCTGATCCTCGGTCCGGCGGAGTGCGGAATGAAACGAGCCGATCACCAGGTCAAGCCCACAAAGGGCGGATGGCTCCAGATCGGCTTCCCCCAGCGGGGTGAGATTGACCTCGGCAGATCTCAAAATGACGAGGTCAACGTCCTTTTCAGCCAAGACCGCGTTGACGCTCGCGACTTCTTTGCCCTGATCAAGCAGTCGTTCTTCACTGAGACCATGGGCGATCTTTAGAGCCTTGGTGTGGTCGGTGATCGCTAGATAATGGTAGCTGCGACTTTTTGCCGCGATGGCCATTTCGCCGACCGTGCCGGTGCCGTCGCTCCAGCAGGTGTGTGTGTGGAGATCGCCTTGCAGCGCTTCTGCGAAATTTGGATGGTTGAGAAGGATTCTCCGAGCGCGCGCTAAAGTTAGGAAGTCGTCTCTGATTTCTGGCGGAGAAACCAAGGGAGGGGTTTTTTCGAGCCATTGCTGAATGCGGCGTTCTAGAAAAGGCCCGATTCCTTCGAGTTCAGTGAGAGATTTGCCGGCCGCTGCGAGATCGTAAGCTTCGTCTTCCCACAAAAACGCGGTACGAGCGGCGCGCCGCAAAGCTTGCCGAAGCTGACCGTTGGCCTGTTCGGCTTCGCCCGCTAAGAGTTCGGCGATCGCCGAGTTATCAAGAAGAACAGTTTGTCTGAACGAGGCTGCCTTTTTTGCCGTTTTCACCACAGAATCAATCCGCCGAAAGCGCTGGGTGGACCTGAGCGCTAGGCGGATCCGTCATGGCTGTTACTCCAGATTGTATTCGACTGCCGGCATGGAGGCGGTCGTTTTTGCAAGCTTTCGCTGAATACCAAAAAGACCGCAATCGAGCGGTTAATTGACCTGGATTTGCTCGCGAACAGTTAGGCTATTCTTTTTTAAAACCCTGGGATCGCGGCTTTGGCGTTCTTTATCGACGATAGGGGCGACCGCAAGGAGTCAGGTTTATTTCCAGTGGTTAAATGGCGAGGAAGATTATACCTTTCTAGAGTCGAGCCCGGAATAAAAAACGCGCCGCCGATCACGTTGCTTTGAGTTCCCTTTAAATATAACTTCAGCGTTTGAATTGCCCGAGTGAACCATTTATCTCTTTCAATACTGATCATTAGGCACGCCGAGAAAACGGGAGAGGAGTGGCCGGGTCCGGGACTGACACCGGAAGGGCTTGAGGATGAGAAATCATTGGTGGTTCGCGGCTGGCAACGCGCCGGCGCTTGGGCTTCCTTGTTCGGTACGGAACTAGGAGGCAACGATTATCCAAAGCCCTCCATTATCTACGCCGCGGACCCTGAAGCCAAGACCGGCGACGAACCAAGCCAGCGTCCTTATCAAACTGTCATCCCGGTAGCCGAGAGGCTGGGTTTGGAGATTGTTAAGAAGTATCCGGTCGGACAAGAACCAGAGCTCGTTTCGGAGATTAAAAGTAAATCCGGTGTCGTCCTGGTTGCGTGGGAACATAAGGCGATCGCTGGCGCGCTTTTGCCCGCCATCGCAAACGGTCAGCCTATAAAAGGATTGCCTCGCAAATGGGACGGCAAGCGTTATGACTTAGTGATGCGCTTTGACCGCGTCTCTTCCGATGCGCCTTGGTCTTTCCGGCAGCTGGGCCCCTGTCTGCTGTCCGGCGACTCACCTGACTTGATGTCGTGAGACGAATTGATGGAGTGATGCCCGGATTTGGCGCCTTTGACCAGCCCCTTCTCTCAGACCAGAAGTATTTAGTGACGATCTTTTTGGGTTGAGGGATTTGGTTTAAGGGCGACCGGCACGGGTAGGACATACGGTTTCGCGGGCGCTATAATGTTGTTGGCAAGGATTGGCCTGTGCATGCGGTAAATGGTGGCCAGCAGAGCCATATTGTTGTCGCTCCAGATTCCTCCGTGGTTGTCGATGATGTCGGACGGGACACGAACGATCCAAAAGGGGACATGCACACCAATATATTTGTCGTGCGCCTGTACAAATTGGATCTGCCAAGCCTGCGGTTTGGTGGTTGGAGCGGCCGCAGCCGGCAGCGAGTGTTTTCCCGAGTTGGCTGCGGTCTCTGAATTTTTGGGCGCAGTGGTGAAAAAAACGCCGCCCACTGGATTATGGTTTAGGTTATAATCGAATGCGTCGGAATTTGCTGTGAATGTTCCTTGGGTGGGAACGATTTCATAGTTCACGAGATAAGGGTCGTTACCCGGCGTAGTCAGATAGAATTGGCTTTCCGGAACGAGCGCTGCCGAGCGAGGGATCGCGACTTGGTTCCATGACCAGTGGCCAGTGACGATGATACCGGCCTTCCCGCCGATCGGAAAAGCGGTGCCAGTTGCCGTATCGTTAACTGCTTGGAGTTCAACCACGGTTGGCTGGCTCTCGGCAATCGGGTCTCCACCACTCTTCGGAGCGAAGTGTCCGCCCCAATGTAAGACATCGCCGGGAAGTGGTTCAGGCG
Organism: Verrucomicrobiota bacterium; assembly: GCA_019242435.1. Lineage (GTDB taxonomy): Bacteria > Verrucomicrobiota > Verrucomicrobiia > Chthoniobacterales > JAFAMB01 > JAFAVN01. The sequence goes on from JAFAVN010000407.1 coordinate 12,496, forward strand.
AATAATCGTAAAGCCCGTGAAGATCGCTCACGAGTTGTCTGGTCAACACTGAGTCTGACGCCGGGTTCAACATCACTGCCAGGTCCCAAGGCGGCTTGACATTCTTTTGTCCCTGCAAAGTCCGGAGGGTGTGTTCAACGGTACGTTCCAAGATAAGGCCTCCAAATGAATGGCCGATTAAGAACACATAGTTGTATTGATGTAGTCGAGCCGCTTGCGCCAATTGTTCGATCGCATCGATACAATCGCCGTTGCTGGCGATCCGTTCTGCGGCTTGTTTTCGATTCCAGAACGTCAAGTACTCAAGATAGGGAACTTCGAGCGTTTTGCCGGGCCAGGCAAAATAGACACCGAATACGTTGTAATGATGAAGAAGCACCTGTTTGGATTGGGCTAACCGGCTAAGGAAACCTTTAAAATCGCCCACATTGCCTGACGTCGCGTTATTCAGCCACCCGTGAATAAAGACAACCAACAAAGGGCGTTCCGTGTTTTTGAGCAACTGAATCGTGTTGTTAAGCTCGCCTCCGCTAGGATCCGAGTAACTTCCGAGTTCGCCAAATTCAATCGCAGCCAATTTATATTGAGCGTCATTGTTGAGAATATTGTTCTGTCCGCCTTCGTAGCTGGGTCCGACTGAGGAACAGCCGAGAGTGCCGAGCAGGATCAGCGACAAGACGCTGCAGGATCCAAACCAATTGGGGGCGGTGTCAGACACAAAACCTTTTAAAACAAAGAACCCTGGAAGATGGCAATACGTACAATTGCGTATTTTTCCTCATTGAAGAGAAGGTCAGCAAAGAAAGCAAAGGTAAACGTGCTACCAATCTGAATGCCAGAGGTCAAGTCGCCGCCAGAACGGCCGCTGCCGCAGCACCCGCAAGTAAGTTTCCCTGGCGAACCGGGTCGTTATCTGAATGACAGAGAAGGATCGAGTAAATATGGCGATAACAGGCCAAGAAATCTTCTCCAATCCAACTTCAACCGCAGAAGCGATAATAGGGGCGGGAGAAAAAGGCAAGAGAGTGAAATTGTCAAAAATAATTTTTTGCGTTCTTTAAAATGATGGTGTAAAACGTTTGCGCTAGAGATTCTTTTTGTGAAGACCTGAGTGATCGAAGCTTGGGTTGAAGGATCGGTTTTCTCAGGAGGGAGACGCTCAACTGTACCACAGAAGGAGCAGGGCTAGTTAATCAACAAGCCAAAATGGAGTTCCCCCAAAACTATGCGACTACTACGAATTGGTGTCTTTGCGTGTTTTTCGCTAATCGGTAGCCTCACCTGTTTAGCGAGTCCGCCGGCGGGTCCGCCGAAGGTCATTATTGATACTGACTTCAATACCATGGGAGATGATGGCCAGGTGGGTGTCTTGGCTTCTCAGCTTTACGCTCAAGGCGCTATTGATCTGCTTGGGTTTACGATCCCCACAGGAAATCAGTGGCGAGACCAGGAGGTATCTGATTGCGTTAAGGCGGTGGAGCGGATGGGTATTTCATCCCGAGTGCATGTTTACCCCGGCTCGCAGTATCCCTTGCTTCACGATTATAACTCCTATCTGCTAGAAGTTATGCTATTCGGCGCACCGACAGACTACGTCGGCGCCTACAGCCAACCGCAACCAGGCCCCGGCGACTTGGTACCGCCGCCCGACGGGTTTGCCACACATACAAAACCTGCTAAGGAAGACGCGGTTCGTTTCCTCATAGAAAGTTTCCATCGTTATCCTCACGAAGTTACCCTGCTCGCGATTGGGCCCTTGACTAACGTGGCATTGGCGATGCGAGAAGATCCCACCATCATTCCACTGATCAAACAAATCGTTATTATGGGAGGGCAGATTTTTGCGCCCGGAAATGCATACAACGATGCCGGAGAGTTCAACTGGTGGATGGATCCTGAAGCGGCCCAAGTAGTGTTGCGGGCGAAAGTATCGCGAGTAATTGTCCCGTTAGACGTTACGAATACGGTTACTCTTCCGCAGAGCGTATATAATCAGATCGTTAACCGCACCCCGCCGACCGTCGTCACCCAACTGTACAAAGAGGTTGGTCCGCATCCTGGTGATTTCATTTATGACACGGTTGCGTTTGCATCGTTTTATGATCCTAGCCTTGACGTAGACACCCGAGATTTGTATGTGGATATGCCTACGACGTTCGATAACACTTATGG
>JAFAVN010000560.1 GCA_019242435.1 Verrucomicrobiota bacterium
TTGGCCCGCTCCTTCGCTAACCAAGCAAACTTTTCCCGGGTGCCCGCATGTTCCATCAGTTCCTGCAAAGTCCGAGTTAGAGCCGCCGGATCGTCTGGAGGCACGAACAGCGCGGCGTTGCTCCACAGTTCCCGGAGAGAGTCGATGTCGCCGAGCACGAGCGCGCAGCCGGAGAGAGCCGCTTCCAGCACGGAGAGGCCAAACGGTTCATACCGGGCAGGAAGGCAATAGATGGACGCAACTGCGAAATAGTTAACGAGCTTCTGGGCCGAAAGCTTGCCCAGCAGCGAGACATTAGCCGGAAGCGGTAAATTGGTGTTGCCGTCGCCCGCAATTGCTATTGGCCAAGGCAGTTCGGGCGCGCTCCTGATTAGCAGGTCGAGGTTTTTGGCTTTGTCCCAGAGCCGACCCGCTGCGAACACAATGGGCAATTTCCCGGCCGAATAAAATCGATTAGCTGGTATTCCGTTGTGAATGACACTGCTTCTTGGCAGAGGGCCATACCAGCGGCGGAGAGCCTCAAGCATGGTAAAGGACGGTGCGATCACCTGATCGGCAGCGCGGATGCCTTCCGTTACCGCCGTCCGATATTCGTACCACTTGTCTGGAGCCGATTCACGATGCACCGCCTCCCACCAGCTTAAGACACAGGAGTGCCCGACCAGGCAAACCGGCGCCGACCAAGGCAACGCGCCATGGGCGTAACCATTCAGATGCACAATGTCCGGTCTCAACTCCCTTTCCAGCTCAAGCAGCCAGTTCCCGGCATCGGCTACGTCATTCCAAGGCTCCTCCATCCATTCGAGGCGATAGCTGCTCTCATGTAGAGTAATATTTGTTAGCAAGGACGCTTCTTGCCTCTGGCTTTCCGATGGAAGCGGTCCCATGGTGGCCAGATCGACGTGGACCCCGTGCATGCGCAATGCCGCCGCCAGGCCGAGACTATAGTTCCATACTCCCCCGACTGTGTCGGCGGTCATGAGAATTCTGGTCGGGGCTTTCAAAACATCACGAGGGCCTTCATGAAATCGTCTGGCCGAGACGCAGCCGTCTCGAATGCATCTTCTATTCGATCGAAAGGATAGGAGTGAGTGTATAAAGGTGTGGGATCGAGTCTGCCGGATGCGATCGAATCGACGGCGGTTTGCATTCCCTGTCGATAAATCCCGGGATCACGTTCGTGCGCGTTGATCACATCCAAGCCCCGCCAGTTCCAAAGCTGCATGTTTATCTGACGTAGTCCGTCCTGATGATAACCGGCAATGACGAGCCGGCCTCGTTCCGCAGTGATCTCTCCCGCCAAATCCAAAGGCCATTGTTTGCCGGTTGCTTCGACCACGACGTCACAGAACCGCTCGTTCGTTATTGCTTTTACGGTATTGACGATATGCCAGTGATCCTCCATTACCAGACAGTGCGTGGCGCCGAATTCTTGGGCGATCTGGAGCCCCTTCTTGCGCCGGCTGATTGCGATTACCCGGGCTCCTGTCTGGGCTGCCTGCCGTATGACCAGCGCGCCTAGGAACCCAACGCCGATGATGGCCACGGTACTTTCTTTCGAAATACCGGCTCGTCGAAAAACGTTAATCGCACAGCCGATCGGTTCCGCCGGAAAAGCCAGAGCTTTGAGCGAATCAGGCAATTTTACTACTGCGTTCTGATCCGCTACGTCGTATTGAGCGAAAGCATGAAATGACAACATGCCTACCCGGTCGCCAGACTGGAATTGTTTAACGTCGCTGCCGGTACGCTCGATAGCACCCCATCCCTCGTGCCCTGGGGCACCTGGCGGCATTGGATAGGTGAACCACGGCCTGCCTTCCCAGGGTGGCAAATTAGAGGCACAGATCCCGCAGCCTTGCAGCCGAACAAATACTTCGTTCGGCTTCGGCTCGGGCAGCGGTACCTCCGAGATAGTGATTCTACGTGGAGTAGCCAGGACTGCCGCCCGCATTTTCATGCCGCTAGTCCTCGGTCCAGCAGTTCCTGTTGAGCTTTTACGAAGTGATCAACAGCTGTCTGTCCTTCCAGCCATTCCACCACTTCCACGATCCCTGTCTCAAAAGCGACTCTCGGCTGATATCCAAGCAGCCGTCGCGCTAATGAGATATCGGCAAAGCAATGCCGGATGTCGCCTTTTCGATAGCAAGACGTCACCCGGTGTCCGATGTGCTTCTTCTCCAGCATCTCGGCTAAACGGTCCGCCACCTCGGTCACTGATATGGGATTACCGCTGCCGACGTTAATAGCGCGTCCGGGAGCGTCTGGTGATTCGAGCGCCAGGCGGCAGGCCAACGCGACGTCATGCACGCTCACGAAGTCCCTTTTCTGGGCGCCGTCTTCGTTGATGAGCGGAGGCTTATTGTTTAGCAATCGGGAAGCGAAAATTGCCAGAACTCCGGTGTACGGGTTCGATAAGGATTGCCGGGTGCCATACACATTGAAGAACCGCAGGGCGACCGTCGGGATATCGTAAGCCGCGCCGATCGTGAGGCACATCCGTTCCTGGTCATATTTGGATAGCGCATAGATCGACGGTAACGCCGGGAACTTCGATTCCGGAGTAGAGACCGGAATCAAGGGCACACCGTCAGGTCCGACGACCTCCCAACGTCTGGCCTTGAGTTGTTCAATCGAACGTTCTGACGGGATGACGAGGTCGCCCGCTGAAGTCCGATAAAGTCCCTCCCCATAAATGCTCATGCTTGATGCCACCACCAGCCGTTCCACCGGATGTTTGGCCAGACACTCAAGCAATATGGCGGTGCCGCCATTGTTGATGCCGGTGTAGCGTGCGATCTGATACATGCTCTGGCCAACACCGACGGCGGCAGCTAAATGGTAAACGGCGTCAATTCCCTTGAGCGCTGGCCCGAGGGCGGCGGCATCTCGTATATCACCCGGCAGAAGCTCAACCTCTCGATCCAGATATTCCGGGCGTTTCCGGTCCTCGCCATGTACTTGCGGCAAGAGAGAATCGAATACTCGAACTGAATATCCGTGTTTCAGCAATTCGTCCGCGAGATGCGAGCCGATAAATCCAGCCCCGCCAGTGATCAAGATTTTTTTGTTCATCTGAATGTCTGTGAATCCGAGCGATATTGTTTGTTGCTGCTTCTACGAACCGCTTCGCACGCAACACAATCCGCCGATTTACGGGAAAACCCTGAAACAAATATCGGGGACGTTGTGGCTGTGCCGAAACTGCGCTCGAAACCGGCGTGGAATAATCTCCGTGGGTGTAGGGGAGCCGCTATGGAGCGAGCGAACATGGCCTGGTCTGTTCCGCAACCGCGACTGATCAGGCAACAGGAGTCGATAACAGGCGCCTCCCGGAAGATAGCAGCGGTTTCATCGAAACCCAGGGGTGGTGCTCGGGAGCGGCCTGCTTACCCCGATCAAACCGGCGCTACGCAGCCGAAGAATGCGCCCGATCACGTTTCGCGCGCTCTACGCTCTAAAGCGGGTCCCCTCCACGTCTGGGGTGTTCAGGCGAGCTCCGGCTGCATCCGGGGTTTAACCTGTTCGCGAACACGTCCGGATCGGGCTATTATCATGGACAGACGTAAATTTATCTTTTGGACTCTGGTCTCGGCTGCAATGGGATCGAGGCGCGCGCATGGGGCGGTTTTGGCCGAGCCGAGTCAGGCCGCAAGTAGCCCGCCTCCGCAACCGGAAGAGGCGCTTTTACCTCGAGTGACTGACCCTGGCGAAATGCGTGGCGAGATGCTTTACCGGGCCCTCGGCAGCACGACCGAGAAAGTGTCTGCTATCGGGCTGGGAGGGTCACATATCGCTAAGAGCAACCTCACCGAAGCCGAAGCCGTTCATTTGATCCAGTCCGCTGTCGATCGCGGTCTCACGTTCATGGATAATTCATGGGATTACAATGACGGGCGCAGCGAGCGGTGGATGGGCAAGGCGCTGTCCGAGAAGGGATATCGCGATAAGGTGTTCCTGATGACCAAGGTGGATGGACGGAACAAAGATATTGCTGCCCGACAGATCGAGACTTCGCTGGACCGTCTGAAAACGGACCGTATTGATTTACTGCAGCATCATGAGATCCTCCGCTTCGATGACCCGGATCGGATCTTCGGCGAGGGCGGAGCCATGGAGGCGTTTCTGGAAGCTAAGCAGTCCGGAAAAATACGTTTCGTTGGGTTTACCGGCCATAAGGACCCGAGAATCCATCTTTACATGTTGGCTACTGCAGCAAAACACGGGTTCAAATTCGATACGGTGCAAATGCCACTAAATGTGATGGATGCCCATTTTCGGAGCTTCGCGCGTACGGTGCTGCCTCGGTTAGTAGAAGAGAAGATCGGCGTGCTTGGCATGAAAACATTCGGCGGGGCCGACGGCGTGATTCTCAAAAGTGAGCTTATCGCTCCGCTCGATTGCCTCCACTACTCTCTTAACCTGCCCACCTCGGTCGTTATCACCGGGATCGATAGCCCAAAGATTCTGGATCAAGCGTTCGAGGCGGTGAAGACGTTTCACCCAATGACAGAAGAGGAGGTCTCCGCGATCATTGCGAAGACCCAAGTGGCGGCAGCGGACGGCAAGTACGAGCTCTTCAAAACTTCCTCTCATTTTGACACCACAGCCAGGCACCCCGATTGGTTAGGGGACGATAGTCCGGAGGTGCAAACCCTCGCTCCGCAGTCGGCCGGATAATCGTGGAGCTCTCGCCCGCTTAATGTTATTGATGTTTCTGCGGGGCGGCTGAACAATTAGACCGCAGCATCAGTCTTGGTCGGCCAATTAATCATTCGCCAGGAATGTTTCGAGCTCGAGTTCTATGCTGTTGGAAATCCTTGAAACACAAGTGTTCAGAAGGAAGGTAGAAAGCAGCAACGTGCGAAAGATGACTGAATTGCAGGAGCTATGCGCCGGACTGGAACAATTTGGGTTGCCGAGTGCAATAGCTGATTTAAATGAGCAACGTTTCATTGCCTGGAACGCCAGTTTCCTTGAGCAAACGGAGTTCTCCGGGCTGGAAATTACGACGCTTACCCTGGGCAAAACGGTAGTGACCGCTGACCCGGCAACAATCTCGCCGAGTGGCGCCGAGAAACTTGCGACCGGACTAGTTCCTTGTGTGGTCCGCGGGGGCACTCCCCTCAAAGTGTTGCCGGGTTACGTCCAGCGCTCAAGGGAAGGGCTGGCTCACATCCTACTGGAGCCGAGCCGGACCTTTGCCGGACGGGATTTTCAACATGGCGAGCTGTTCGGCCAGGAAAAAGAGCGCATTCGAATGCGGGAGGTTTTTCATCAGGACGTTTCCTCTCCCATTTTGGCGGCGATTTTCGCGATTGCCACAGCCAAAGACGCTGTGCAAGGACGCTCCGCGTCAGACTCTCTCCAGAAAGCGTCTGATCTCCTGACCGGCACGCTTGAAGCGATGGGTGCGGCGCTGGAAGGGAAGGAGCTGGGATCCAGCTAGGAGGTCGGAGACAACCCCGGGGCCGGGCGGTTCCCGGGGGCATAGGGACGGGCGGATGGACGCAGCGGACTTGCTGGACGAGGCGCTTGCTGCGTTTATCTAGCTCCGGTGGAGTCCAACGATGGCTCAGCCAGCCAAAGAAAGCGACCAAGCTGGAAACCTCCTAAATGCTGACTGCTGGTTCCTAGATATTGGCCCTGCCTTTACCAACCGCTGATAGGATCGCTTCCAGCAGTTGGCCCGGACCGAATGGCTTCTGCAAGTGCGTATGGAAACCAGCAGCCATACTTCGATCACGATTCAGCTGCCATGCGAAGGCTGTCATGGAAATCACCGGAACGTCTCCTCCCTCTGCGGGACCTAGCCCCCGGATGTCTTTGAGGAGCTCAAAACCGTTTTTACCGGGGAGACTGATGTCGGAAAGGACGACGTCCGGCCGGTGCTCCCCGACGGCTTGCAGGCCATTTGCGGCATCCGGACAGGCATGAACGGTCGCGCCCTGCCGCGTCAAGAATTCGGCAAGGAAAGATCGAGTGTCGTCATGGTCTTCGACAATAACGATCGAGACGTCTGAAAGTCCAGGCATGCAGGGGCACACGGGTTGGAAGTCTTCTTTTCTGTTCGAATATCTCGAATCGATCGGTCTCCCCAGAAGGATCGAGAACGCCGAAAACACCAAACGCCGAATGCCAAACCAATCGCGAACGATAGTTAAGATGTATTCAACGAACCAAAATTCTCGAGTCGTCGTTATCACCGGTGCGTCCGCCGGAGTCGGTCGCGCCACCGCGGTCGCCTTTGCTAAACGAGGTGCGCGAATAGGGCTCATCGCTCGAGGGTTACCAGGACTGGAGGCCGCAAAACGAGAGGTTGAACTCAATGGCGGAGAGGCGGTAATCGCGCCGGCTGATGTATCGAATCCCGACGCGCTTAAAAAGTCGGCGGATCTGGTGGAGCACGCTTTTGGTCCGATTGATCTCTGGGTCAACAACGCAATGACTTCGGTGTTTGCGCCATTTAGCGAGATCACACCCGGGGAATTTAAAAGAGTTACCGAGGTTACCTACTTAGGGTCTGTCAATGGGACGATGGAAGCTCTGAAAAGAATGGCTCCCAGAAAACGCGGTACTATCATTCAAGTCGGCTCCGCCCTGGCCTATCGATCAATCCCGCTGCAGTCCGCTTATTGTGGCGCCAAGCACGCGATTGTGGGGTTTATCGATTCTGTGCGCTGCGAGTTGATCCACGATCGTTTACCCATCCACGTGACGGTTGTCCATATGCCAGCGTTAAATACGCCTCAGTTTCAGTGGTGCAAGAGTCGCTTACCGCGCAAGGCTCAACCTGTACCTCCTATCTTTCAACCCGAAATAGCAGCCGACGCCATTGTCTGGGCTGCTGATCATCCGCGTCGTGAGGTTTGGGTAGGCGCCTCAACCTGGAAAGCTATTATAGGTCAAAAGATAGTGCCGGGATTGCTCGATCAAGTCCTGGGACGGACCGGCTATTCGGCGCAGCAGCATGATGGTATAGAACACTCGGATCGGCCTGACAACCTTTGGGAACCGGTGACCATTGACTTAGGCGCTCGCGGTACGTTTAATGATCGCGCATCCGAGCGGAGCCCGGCGTTGCAACTCGTGAAGGAACGTAACTGGGTGGCGGCTGCCGGACTACTGATAACCGGGTTGGCGGCCAATTACCTTTTGGCAAGATCTCGCCAGGTTCAATCGAGCCGGCAAGTCTCTGACAACCACGCCCGCAAATTAAGATAGCGTTTGTTTTCTAGTCCTTT
>JAFAVN010000152.1 GCA_019242435.1 Verrucomicrobiota bacterium
CTTGCCTTCCGCCATTCGCGGCGGCCAGCGGCACGGAGCCCCGGCTTGAGGACTCGGCCGCCGCTGGCGTCTCCAATTCAGGGAAGCGACGGGCAGTTCCTCTGAGGATTATCCGGGCTCGGTCGTGTACAGCACCGCGAGTCGCGGCGGTCGGCATTTCCATCGCGCATTTCTTGGCTGGTCGCCGCTTCGGCGCAGTTTGGCGGCTGCTGGGTATGATTCGCCAAGAGATAGGCTCCGTATCCGACGACCGCTGCGGGGATGAGCCACGGCAGCCTCTCAGCCAGGTGCGCTCCTGAGTTTACGAGGCCGGCGCCCGGCAGATTTGGCATAGTCATGATCTTTACTCCTATTACTCACTGGGTTTGGTCAGGCTTGTAGACTTTCGTGTCGGAAGAGCGGCCTTAAGTACTTCCTGGACTGTGGCGATGCGGAGCTTACCGTTCTGTGCGGCTTCCGCAGCGCACTTGGCGATCTGTTCAAAATTACCCACAGGTATTTGGTACTTTCCCTCATCGCCCGGAATTGCACTTTCTACAATCTGATGAAACTCCAACACGAGCCAATAATGCTCCGTGGCGGCGCGAGCGATGTCCGCGCATACCTTCTCCACTTTAGTATCGCGCTCTACGCCCAATCGCCCAATATTGTAGACGTCGACACTGGAAAGCGCATTGAACCCGTCTCCGATGCCCTCCAGCCCGCCCCACGCGCTCACCTGATCCTCATAGATTGTTCTGACTGCTGCTAGGACTCGATCGTCGAAATCGCCATAGGGTGAAGCGAATGATACCGGGAACGTTCCGGTATGACGCCATATCAAAGCCGCAGAATAACCGAGCTCAGCATTGAGTTCGGTCTCGGGTAGTTTCGTCAGGTAGGGATGCGTATGAGTGTGCGCTCCAAGCTCCCATCCTGCCGCCTTCCAGTCGAGGATTTCTGGCCAGCTCATCACGATCGAGTCCGGATCGGTTCGGTCGCCGACGTTCTGAGTCGGGATGAACAACGTGCCGGTAATCTTGTATTTGAGCATAACCGGGAGAGCGTTTGTATGCTGATTTTTGTAAGCGTCGTCCAGCGTGAACGAGACGATGCCAATATTTGGAGAGAGGTCTTGTGCAGATAGGTTCTCCGACAAAACCGGCGTTATTCCAAGGCCCATCAAAAACGCTGACGTGACCAGGTTCCGTTTGACAGTTGTATGCATCACCATGATTCCTTTCGGTGTAGTAGGTTCCAGTTGCTCAGTGTCCTTTATCCCATACGACAAGCGTGTCTCGTCGTATCCAGTCTTTATACATTGCATAGATGAAGATACACATGTTGACGTATTGAACCACAAAATATATCGGAAGGCCGATGAGCGCCTTTCTAAACAGCCCGAGCTCTTTTGCCTGCATGAGAACAGGGGCCCATACGGCAATAGCCAGCGCGGCAACGATCGATCCTGCGGCCTCCCAGGAGAAGTGCCGGCTCAATTCAAAGGCTCCGATTGCCACACCTATCGGACCTCCTATCCCCATCAGCAGGTAGAGGTAGGTCCGCACGGCCAACCCACGACTGAGGGTTCTAAAGAGATTGAAACCCCTTACCCGCACGTTTTGCATCAGGCCGCACTGCCAGCGGTACATTTGCTTGCAATAAATCGCAGCGGTCGGGGGCTCGACGGGGTAGCATATCGCCTTTGGCGCGTAATAGCCTCGGTGTGGGAGGCGCTCGTTGTAAGGTAATTTGCTGATCTTCCAGGTCAAATCCATGTCTTCGGCGATTGTTCTTGCATCGAACCCGCCAAGCTGGCGCACGACGTCGGTGCGGAAGATCGAAAAGCATCCGGACGAAACAAATATGCTGCCGCTATGATTCTGCGCGCTTTTCATTACCGGAAGCCCGTAAAGGTAATCGACGAGGCGGGCATGTTCCCAGAACGTCTCCACGCGTGCAGGAATGACAAAGCTACAGACGAAGGCCGTTCTCGGATCCGCGAAAAAACGAAAGGCTTCCGCTATCGCGTCGGGAGCAAGTGAGGTGTCGGCGTCGATGGTGACGAATAAATCGGTTTCTACCGATCGGGTTTCCATAAGCGCGTAATTTTGCGCCCGAGCCTTTGTTCCTTTGTTGACCGGGGTCCGGAGAACGTCCACACCCATTGCGCGTGCGATATTCCCGGTGGTGTCCGATGAGCAATCATCGACCACAATAATCCTGTCTACCCCACGTGTTTGGGCTTTGATGCTGGAGATTGTGTTTGCGATGCATGCTTCCTCATTGTAGGCGGGGATGATCGCTGTGATTGAAAGGTCGACCGGTACGGGGTTGAGGAGCGCTTTTGGCTTGCATCCCCAAAAATATCTCCAGGCATTTTCGAATTTGGCCAGCCGCGGTCCAGCAGTCTTACTTGATACGTTTTTTAAGCTGGAGCTCGAGTGTGAACTTACCGTCGACATGACAAGCACGAGCAAGTACTAGGCCACCCTCCCGACCTTTTGAAAGGGTGGCGTGAAGCATTGTGTTGTTTCGTTCTGACGCATTGACTGCCTCACTTGTGCCGCCGGCGCGCACGGGAATGCATCGAAAAAGAACATGCGGAATTGATAGTGGGGACGGCGCTGGGGCGACTTGGATCGCTTCGGAGGTCCGGTTTAAGAGGACTAGTATGGGTGCGGTAACACTCGGAGGGATGCAAAAGCTCAGCTTGAGCTACTTTCCGCCGTTCGTGGGAGCCTGCTCAGCATAGAAGACGCGCCGTGCGTTGTATGGTCAGTGCATACAGGGGCCGTGTGCCTCGATGATTTGAGAGGCACTATCTTTTTGGTTGCCTTGCGGCCAGAAATCGATTCGAGGGACACGGGTCTTTGATGGTCGGATCAGTGGGTATTTGATCCGACCTTTCGAGCAAGGTTCTAGTCCCCGTCCTCGAACCCGGGGCTTCCCGTGCTCTCGATCCCGCTTGTCAAGAAGAGCGAGCGGTTGGTGTGCTGCCAAAAGCCGACGTGCTCGAAGGCCAGAGCTTGGGTCGCAAAAAAACCCCCGGCCTCGAGTACCCGGCCTCGGTTGCAAGGTCGATGACGTTTTGGAACGGTACTTTGATATAACGGTCGGTGACGCGATCGCAATTGATAGAATTGAGCCCTGACGGCCCTCTGCCAGGGAACGGGATTTGAATAAAAATGGCAGGTTAAATACCTATTCCGTTAGCCAATTCGCCAAGAAATTCCCTGCAAAGTATATGTAATGTAATACCGCGTTTTAATTCAAAGAGTGGCAGTTACGGCCAGGTAATGCGCTTGACTACGGGAAAGGCCGTTTTGGATGCCATTCGTAAATCTATTGATCAATAAGATTAACTAGGCCGTGTACCTATAAAACCCAGCGGCGTGATGCAACGAACGCAAGGTCCGCTTTGCCCCTATAGCGACCGAGTTCGTGCGGCAGCGCAATATGTCGCGATGGGCCAGAAGGCGACATCCCAACGGTCGGGATAGCCTTGCCCGTGTTCGGCGGGCTCGTCTTTGCCCTCGCCGTTGCGCCTGCTATTTCTTGCAAACCGGCCGAGGGAGCTGCCATGCGAATCCTGTTTTCCACCATCAAGGACATCGGGCATATCACGCCTCTCGTACCCTATGCGCGACGTCTCCGCGACCTTGGGCACGAGGTTCGGGTCGCCACTTCTGCCGACGAGGGCGCGATGGCGGTGCTGCAGAAGGCGGGTCTTGCGCATGCGCCGTTCGATCGACCTGCTCCCGAAGAGCTGCAGGCCATCATGAAGCGCGTAGACGAACTGAAAGGCGAGCAAGCAATCGCGTTCGGTTTCCGCGAAGGTTTTGCTGGCGCAGCCGCTCGCGCCGCGCTGCCCAAGCTACAACTGACAATCCAGGAGTTTCGTCCGGATCTCATCGTCCGCGAGTCCGCCGAGTTTGCCTCACTGGTTGCAGCGGAGGCCGCTGGCGTTTCACAAGCCGGTGTCGCGGTCTATTGCAGTGAATACGAGGCGTGGATCGCCAGAAAGGTGGCGGGAGCGGTCGACAAGCTCCGCACTCTCGTTGGCCTGAAGCCCGACGATGGTCTCGCACATCGCAACCAGCGCACTTTCACGTCCTTTCCGCCCTCGTTCGACCGCGGCGCGCCGCTGGCTGACCGCCCAGCGGCCTTCCGTGTCGCCCCCGAGATTCCGGCCGGGCAGGCCTCCGGCGCGCCACTGCCAGACTGGATGCCGGCGGGAGAGGAGCCATTCTTATTCATGACCTTCGGGACGGTCTCAGGCCGTTCGGAGCGCGTGAGAAATGCCTATCGTGTGCTGCTAGAGGCGGTCGGCTCCCTGCCCGTAAAAGCTCTGCTGACGACTGGCCCGGTCATGCCGCGCGATGAGCTCGGGGTCATTCCGGACAATGTCCGCGTTGAGAAATTCGTGCCGCAGGCAGAGATCATGTCGCACACCCGCGCCGTCGTCTGCCATGGTGGCTCCGGGACTCTGTTGAGCACTCTAGCCACGGGATGCCCAGTGGTAGTCATACCGCTTTTTGCTGACCAACCCGCCAATGCCCGTGCTGCGGAAGCCGCCGGCGCTGGCATTGCTGTGTTCACCCATCATCCAGACGAGATTGCGAACGCGATCCGCACTGTTCTTGCAAGTGACGCCATTCGCGCGGGCGCGAAAGCGGTTGCGGCGCAGCTGGCCTCCATGCACTCGATGAACGAGGCCGTTGCCGAAATGATATCGCTAGCTGGCAAGTAACAGATTTAATCGTGTTCGGCCATTTTGGAGTCGAAGGCCTACCCGACTGATCGCTCGGCGATCGCCACCTGGATCCCTGGGATACGCTCACGATCCGAGACGTTCAGATTGGTATGACCGCGCGCCAGGTAAGGTCCGCTCAGGGTCATTTTTGACGGTTTCGGCAGAGATTGTCGGTAGGTTGATGTCCGCTCCTGTCCGTGAACGCCGTCAGGACCGGATCAAGAGCGTTGCTTTCGGCCAGGCCCCCGTGATTCAAACTCCCGAACTGGGGCTTGAATCATGCGCTACGAACTCGCGGATTATGAATGGACTGCCATCAAACCGATGCTGCCGAACAAGCCGCGCGGCGTTCCCCGGGTAAACGACCGACGTGTCCTCAATGGAATTTTCTGGGTCTTGCGATCCGGAGCACCCTGGCGTGATCTGCCCGAGGCGTTTGGCCCGTACACCACTTGTTACAACCGCTTCGTTAGGTCGCTAGTTAGATGACCGGCTCGCGAGGCACGAGCAGTAGACCAGACTAGGTCGGCCAAAAATCTCGCTGAATTTTTTTCCCCCTTATTAAAAAGGCTCGGAACGGCCAACGCAGTTTCAGCAGCGCCGCTTCTTCAATCAAAATATGATTGAATTCAGATCTTTAGCGCGACAGAGCGCTTGCTTTCCTGTCGGCAAAGAGCGTGTGTGTCGTCATCGGGGGCCTGAGTGAGACATAGCCCGCGGAGAACCGTCCGAACCGCGATGTGTGCGGCTGCGGACCTTGGCCCAGTGGGAGAGCCCGGATGATCGGGCTCCCTTACTGGAGAGCCAACATGAAACTCACCGACACTCAGCTCGTCGTCCTCTCGGCTGCATTCAATCGCGAGGACCGCTCGATCCTGCCGCTGCCCGACCACATCAAGGGCGGTGCGATTGTCAAGGTGTGCACCGCGCTGCTCGCGAAGGGGCTCGCCGCCGAGGTCACCGCGAACAAGGGCGATCCGATCTGGCGTGAAGCGGGCAAGGGGCCGGCAGCAAAGCTCATCGCTACGGACGCCGCGCGTGAGGCGCTCGGCATTCCGGCGGATGAGCCCGCAGACATCGTGATTGCCGTTGATCTGGACCCTAAGGGTGCGGCTCCGGCCGCATCGAAAGCCAGACGCACCAACACCAAGCAGGAGCAACTGATCGCGATGCTGCACGCGGCCGCCGGCGCGAGCATCGAGGAAATCGTGACCGCCTTCGGCTGGCAGGCGCACACCGTTCGGGGTGCGATCGCTGGCGCCTTGAAGAAGAAGCTCGGCTTGAAAATCAGCTCCGAGAAGATCGAGGGCCGCGGCCGGGTCTATCGCATCATCGCCTGATCTGCCTGACGGGAGGCGTTCCGCCAAGCTGCATGAACGCCTCCACACCCCCAAAAGCGCGATTTCCGGGCATCAATCCTGCCCTTTGTGTCACAGGCAAACGAGGGTTTGCGAGTGTCAGTCCCGGTCATTTCCTACATTCGGGTCTCAACCGCGCGCCAAGGTCGCTCCGGTCTCGGCCTCGAAGCTCAGCGGCAGGCACTCGTCCACTTCTGCGAACGGGAAGGGTTTGTCCTCCTTCACGAACATGTGGAGGTGGAGACAGGGAAAGGGATGGACGCTTTGGACCGTCGACCGCAGCTTGCAGCAGCCCTCGCGCAAGCCAAGCGCATGCGATGCTCCATCCTGGTTGCCAAGCTCGATCGGCTTTCCAGGGACGTGGCATTTGCCGCCGGGCTGATGGCCCAGCGGGTGCCGTTCATCGTGGCCGAACTCGGGGCGGATGCTGACCCGTTCATGCTGCATCT
>JAFAVN010000155.1 GCA_019242435.1 Verrucomicrobiota bacterium
TCTTCTCCAGGACCAGGCAGAATAAAACGGCGGCCCAGCCTACAAAAATAGCCGAGCTATACAGATTAGTTACCGGGGGCCGCCCCTGAATATACATCCGCAGAACCAGGCCGGCCGTATGGATAAGGAAAGAAAACGCGAGCAAGAGGAAAGCAGCGCGGCCAAGCGTCCGTGGCCAGACGAGCCAAGAGAGCACCGCTAGCACGAACACCACTAAATTGAGTACCAACGATTGGTAGAACGGTTGCGCTGCATTGAAATAATACTCCAATGTCGGCCGGCGCAGTTCGGCGGAAAAGTTTTGGTTTAACTCTTTTTGATACTCGTTCAGAGTCTTGTTGAAAGCTTGCGCATCGCCACCTCGATAGGCTGATACCAACCGGCCGTAAGTCGCTACCGGAGCAGGGACTTGCCCGCTCGCGATAGTACTTAGTAACGCATCGGAAATGGGCATCCAGCGATCGTTCTCCGTTTTGCCGGTCGGGTTGGGGATCGCATAAGCGTATTTCGCCTGCGCCAAACTCTGGTAGCGATTGGTAAACAGAATGATGCGTTGGAAGGCCGATTCATCATACGGTTTTCCCGCATCCCGGTCTCGAACCGCCGTTAATCCAGGTTGGATGGCCTGCTGAAATACCTCAATTTCTTTCCTAAAATCGGGCGAGTCCTGCGGTTCAATCGTGTTCCTTAATTGAACATAGAAGCGCAGAACATCGCGAAGTCTGACGATGCCTCGCTGAAAAGCGTTGCGCGCTTCGGCGTCGGTCTGAGCTGCTAAGTTCGCTTGTTCTTCGATCTGAGAAAAGAACGGTTGCAGATCGCGAAACGAATAATTACCGGCTTTTTGCCATCCGAATAGATCGAGGATGTCGGGGTTAGTAACTTCGAATACCTTCGTTGTGTCTGCGTGTTCCGGCAGCATCATGACATCCATGAGCCACTGGGTTTGGGATGCCACCTGGACGGAACTTGAATTATTCTCGGTGCCATCAATCCCATGATGATTCATTTGGAGCAACGCTACGCGCGCCAATGTGTCCATCGGCATTACCCGACCGCCCGCCAGCACCGGCAACTTGCCGAACCCAGGCACATCGAAAACACTGTTAACCTTCTTGGGAAACAGGTGGGACACCGTCCAGCCCGCAAAAACCACCAGAATGATCCAGGGAACCAGCCGTTTCATGCGATAACTCGTTTCCTTACAAAACTAAATAGGTGCATACCAAATTGGATCACCAGACCCAGCGTCATCATGCCGCACGAGATGTACGGCACCAGCCAGCTAGGATTTTTCATCACTTGCAGCACGGTGGTGTGGTCGTTATTGCCGAAACCTGCCTGGTAGAAAGTCAATCCGGCGTATCGCAACGGATGATTCATATAAATCAGCGCTTCCCGGTTCTCATGGACTGCCGGATCCATCAAGCGCACTTTACTTGAAAAATTTTTCGCTATGTCGGTGCCGGCGTAACGGTCGTGCTGGAATTGCTCGAGAGTAATCGAAAACGGCCGGTAGTACCGCTTTGGCCGAAGCACGATGGAATACGGGGCAGAACTCACTTTGAAATCTTTCGGTTGAGGAAACCCGCTCGCCAGTGTCCAGGAACCGATTACATTACCACCCTGCCGCAGGCTCACCGCCGCCGCCGGCTCATTTCGCTCGTCCTGCTTATATGTTTTCGCGACAGCCACAGCGATTGCCATTGGTCCCAACCGGAAGTGCGGATAGCTCGGGGATGGGAGTTGGTTCGGACTAATCAAAGCGGCATTTTCAAAGGCGTCGTCCACCTGCAGTTCTAACCCGGAAATGGGTAGCGGAATCACCGCGCCTTTTACCAGCCGGCTAGCGGGGACGCTGATCACCCGGTCCGAATCCGGTTGCGATCGATCGATAATGGCTAGCTCGTCAAAGTACGGACTCTCGGAATAGTTTTTAGTTTGGCCTTCGTCCAGCTGTAATTGGCTCTCTTCCTCAGAAAAGCTGGTCACTAATTGCCCGAGCAAAAGAAGGATGAGCCCCGAATGCAAGATCAAGATACCGGTCTTTTTCCAGGTGAACCTAAACCGCGCGACGTGCGCAGCGATCAGATTCGCTAGCAGGATCGCACCCAACGTGGTGCCACCTGGGAAATAGGGGATTTTCAGAGCGGAACCCGGCAAGCTGAAGAAGAGGAAGAAACTTCTAAAATACCGGAGTTGCGCCTCATAAACGCCGACATGTACCTGGTCCAGTGTCCCGAAAAAGATCAGCACCATGGCCGCCGCCAGGCACACAATCGTCAATTTAAGTGAAGCGAGCGGTTTAAAAAAACGAGCAACCAAACTAGCCTGCATCATCCACAAATCTTTCTGACGGTTTACTTGGTCCAACGCTGGAAAATTACGGGTTAGCGGTCATTGGTCGATTTCACTTTGCCTGGTGGATTTTCGGTTGTTTCGCCTTTCGAGGAAAAATGAAAGGATTTTACAAACTGCATAAAGCTCTCCTTCTGGGATTCGACGAGATCAGGCGGACCGGTTAGCTTAACGAACCAGGTACGATCATCCGTCCTAAAGACCGCACCCAGGATGCGGCTTGGTTTCTCCGCTCCCGGGGCCGTCTGCACATCGACGAGAACCGTTGGTACACCATCTACCGTCTCCCGCTGCAGACCATCTGCCAGGCGCTCAGCTTCTAGGGCGGGCTGGTGCACTTGCTCACGCCACCGGTTGACATTGGATTCTAAGCCGCCGGCATCGCCGGGAAACGATGTCACTGATACATCCACCGACTCGCCATTCGTTCCTTTTATTCCAAAACTGCCGAGGCGCATTTCCGACAACGGCTTTTCCTCCCAGCCATCCGGTTTCGTCCAGGTCGCCGGGTTTGCCGGTGGCGGTGGCGCCAGGTTTCCCGATCCGTTTTCCATCGATACCTGATTATCTTCCTTCGGTATGCGATAGACGGATACTTTCTCCTCGTGACATGCCGCTAGCATGAACGCGACAGCCACTAACAACGTCATCCTTGTCGTCCATAAGCGACTAGCCGCAAGTACGCACCCGTCCTGGGAGGGACACGTGCCAAGGGCGTTCAGAGTGGTATTAAGCCGGGGCGAATCAAAAATCTTCACTTCATTACAACCGGCCGCGGCGGGGCTTCCGGGGTCAGCATCAGGACTCTTAGCGGCGAAGAACGGTTTACGCAAGGGTAGGCGTTCACGTTGCGTTGCCAGCCTTCCCGGTGTTTCAGTAAAGGATGATCGAAGACCTTTTCCAGTTTCTCCGATTTCCTTCCATTTCTGCCGATAGCAAGTACCGGCCGGAGGTCGATGCTTGCGCCGGTTGGTTAACAGACCGGCTGCACAAGATCGGTCTGGAAGCGCGTAAGATTCCTACCGCCGGGCAGCCAGTCGTCTTAGCTAAAAGCCGGCGCGACCCTGCCAAACGAACGGTCCTGATCTACGGTCATTACGATGTGCAGCCAGTTGACCCGCTCGACCTCTGGAAAACCCCTCCCTTCGAGCCAAATGTTCGTGACGAAAAAATCTTCGCCCGAGGCGCCACCGATAACAAAGGCCAGATCATGGCCCATATCCTCGGCGTCGAAGAGACGCTAAAGGAAAAAAGAGAACTGCCGGTCAATGTCATTTTCCTGATTGAAGGAGAAGAGGAGATCGGCAGCCCATCTTTGGAAGAGTTCCTGAAAACTTATGCGAACGAACTGGCGGCCGACATCATCGCCATCTCAGATACCAGCATGATTGCTCCCGGTACACCGACCTTCGCTTACGCAACCAGAGGGATCCTGTGTCTGGAGATACGGCTGCGTGGTCCGGCAGCAGACCTGCACTCCGGGCTTTTCGGCGGCTCGGTCGCGAACCCGGCAACGGTTCTTAGTGAACTAATTGCCCAGCTGCACGATGCCGATGGCCGGGTTGCAATTCCCGGTTTTTACGATCGAGTCAAACCGATTGAATCTTGGGAGCGCGAGCTTTGGGCCGCCCTCCCCTACGATGACCGCCGATGGCTCGCCACCACCGGGGCCCCCGCCCTGGCGGGAGAAGCCGGCTTTAACACTTTAGAACGAGTTTGGGCGCGACCTACGGCTGAGGTCAACGGCATCGGGGGCGGCTATCAGGGCGAAGGGCCGAAAACCATCATCCCCAGCAGGGCATTCGCCAAGCTGTCATTCCGACTCGTTCCCGATCAGGAGCCTACCGAGTTGAGAACGATCATCACAAAATACTTAACCAAGCTTTGCCCGCACTCACTCGAGCTGGAGGTCTTGTATCAGGAACAAGGTAAACCGTACCTGGTTAACCCGGACTCGAAGTTTGGAGAAAAAGCTCAGCGCGCTTTGAAACGCACCTTCCAGAAACCGATCGCTTTCGTCCGGGAAGGCGGTTCGTTACCGATCATTCAAAGCTTCAAAGACGTGCTTGGACTGGACTCGTTATTGCTTGGCCTGGCCTTGCCCGACTGCAATGCGCATTCGCCAAACGAGAACTTTCCTATCGAGAACTTTGCTGCCGGTATTCGTCTGAATCGAAATTTATTGGAGGAAATCGGGGCGGCCGCGTGATGGAACGAGCTGCTCGCCCGATTTGGCTCTGAAACCTGTTGGGGATAAGCCCGAACGGCTACTCTGGAGTTGGAGAAACGCGATGAAAGCTCATAATGCCGTGAAGGAGTCAGCGGCCCGGCGGCCCCCAATCCGGCTGAGCCACTGGTATGACGATGCCGACAACTGGTGCGAGGGCGATTGATGAGTTCCGACCACAACGCGCGGCCGCCGTCGGCTGCGCGGCAATGGCCGGCGCTCTACTTTTCTTTACCGCGACCCAGAGCCGCGCCGATGACGGGCCCTTCAGCTCCATCTACCATTCATTTGACCAATGGAGCCGAAATGTCCGGGAACAACTACAGAGCGATCCAACCCCCACACCGTCGCATACCGGTTCTCATCATCACAAATCGGCCACCAAACGCGACGTTTCGCCTTCCCCTTCCCCCTCTCCCTTGCAAAAAATCAAGCAGGAGGATGAGGAAAATGATGAAAAGCCGGCCGCGCCCCACAAAAAACATTTTACTAAAGAACAACCGTCTCCATCAGCTTCGCCGGTAGGAGAAGATGAGGTAAAACCAAATCCTGCCTCAAACGAGAATCGCCAGCCTTCGGTTGCTACTCTGGATTCAAACCAGTTGAAAGATTTCGATAGCCAGCCACGGCGCATACAGGACTTGATCCGCTCGACTCTGGCGCTCACCCAAAAGAACCTGGCCTATATTTACGGTTCTGCTGACCCGGCCATCGGTGGCATGGATTGCTCGGGATTCATTTATTACGTTCTCACTAATGCCGGATTCAAAGACGTCCCTCGACAATCGAGTGATCAATATCTCTGGGTCAGAAAGAACGGCGACTTCCATGCGGTACTCAGCCGCAATGCCAATACGTTCGAGCTAGACCAGCTTCGCCCGGGCGATCTGATGTTCTGGTCCGGCACCTACAAGGTCGATCGGGATGTGCCCGTTACGCACGTGATGATCTATCTCGGCAAACAAAGGAGCAACGGCAAGCCTGTAATGGTGGGGGCCAGCGAGGGCCGTTCCTACGACGGCATCAGAAGATTTGGAGTCAGTGTTTTCGATTTTAAATTGCCAAACGGCGCACCTAGCAAAAATGATCCTGATCTGGTCTCCCGTTTTGAAGGCTATTCCCCGATCCCCGGCCTGCGGGAAGGGATTTACCGGGTGCAGGCAGCAAACCCCACTTCCAATGCGACCCCTCCTCTGAGGACAAAGGCCGCACCCCACCGCGAAATTCTCAGCAATGGGGACTAGGGGGTCGTCGCCGGCGTGTGGGCGTGTGGGCGTGTGGGCGTATAGGGACAGGTGCGGACAGAACCCATCACGGTGGAGCGAAAATCTCGGCGCACCCATGTTTGTTTTCTTTGTGATCTGTAACGCGCCGGATTTAACGCCGGAACCCAGGGATTGTTTTGGCCAAGTGCCCACACCTGCGGCGGTGATCGGCCAGCCGCTGAACAGTTTCTTACCGCTGGGTCGCGGCTCGAATCCGACGCGCGAAGGCAATGGAGAAAACACCCGTTTAAGCGCGCCGAGATTTTCGCCTTACCCTGATGGGTTCCGTTCGCGCACCAGTCCTCAGCGTCCATACGCCCCTGCGCCGACACCCCCACGGACTTGGGCTTGCAAAAAAACGCAAAGCTGTACAATAGAGGTCCAAAATTTCAGTACCCTATGACAAAACTTCGCCTCCGTGTCTTGTTTCTCGGTGCAGCTTCCGGTTTAACCCTCCTGACGGGCTGCAATACCATTGAGACTGTCACCAGTACAGGGACATTTCCGGGCAACTACAATGCCGTCGCTTACAAACCCAAAGACCCAGGTGCAGTCCGGGTGAAGGTGTCACTCGAGGACCGCATGGTCTATGTTATGGAAGGCGACCGGCCATTGCTGGTGACTCCCTGCACCGTCGGCATCGTCGGAAAGTCGACGCCAACCGGCACTTACCATGTGACCTTAAAAGAGCGAGACAAGCGTTCAGCCTCGTATGGGTTTTGGGTAAACGGCTCGAGCGTGGTCGCTGGAGAAGCCGGAAGACCGCCCGGCCGCGGATACCATTATGTCGGCTACCCGATGCCATATTGGGTTGAGTTCAAACCCGAGTACGGGTTCCACGCAGGCGCTGTCTGGCCGGTGCCTCACAGCCACGGTTGCATCCGCTTGCACCCGAACGTAGCCCCGAAATTCTTTGCCCTGGTTCACGAAGGCACTCCTATCACAATTGCCCATTCGCTGCCCGAGGATGCAAGCATCGGAAGGAACGTCCAGCGACCAAACGATTACGCGTGGAAAGATCCAGCCGCTTCTCTCCTGATTTCCGGTCCGTCGAGCCACGCTTTCCCGGGCGCTGAGGCTGCGGTATTGGCTAGCCAGTAGGCTGCTCGAGGTTTCAAGTTTCGAAAGTCAAGGTTGCGATGCCGTGTTCTCAACGCTCCGCAGCCTTTTTTGTCGCTAAGCAACGCCGACCTCAGACTCAGTCCTGAAACTGCACCAAATAGAAAACTTTCGGAGGAACGACCGACGCGATTGCTATCTGCGATACCGGCAGTAAACCCTGGGTGGCATACATCCAAAAAACCGTTAACTTTCACCTATGACCGCATCCGAAACCACTGCTTCTGCTAAGGCAAAGAAGATCAATCTCCGTACGCCTGACGTGATGACGAAGGTCCAGGAGCAGGTCGAATCCCATTATCGGAGCACGGTTGTAGAAAAGGTCCGTTCCAACGGCGGGATTTTGCGTTTCGGAGACACGACTGTGCTGCTAGCCAAGCAGTTCGGATTTTGCTACGGTGTAGAGCGCGCCATCGATCTTGCCTACGCAGCGCGTAAGGTGTTCAAAGATAAGAGATTATTCATCTTGGGCGAGATTATTCATAATCCCTTGGTGAACGATCAGATTGCCGCCATGGGCATCAAGAATCTGATAGGCAGTAACAAGGAAGCCGAGATTGAAGATCTCACGGACGCCGACGTGGTAATCGTTCCTGCATTCGGCACCGATTTAGAGACCCTGTCTAAGATCCGTGAGAAAGGCTGCCAAATTGTGGACACGACCTGCGGAGATGTCATGAGTGTCTGGAAACGGGTGCGGCAAAATGCCTCGGAAAATGTCACTTCGATTATCCATGGGAAAGCCGAGCATGAAGAGACCAAAGCCACCGCTTCACGCGCTCTCGGTCTGGGTCGCGGCCACTACCTGGTGGTGCTGACCTTGGCTGACACCGATTATATATGCGATTACATGCGGCACGGTGGCAATAAAGAGGCGCTCCTGGAACGATTCAAACACGCGCACTCTCCTGGGTTTGATCCCGAGATTCATCTGAAAGCAGTCGGCGTGGCGAATCAAACCACGATGTTACGGGGTGAAACCGAAGAAGTACAGCGCCGCATTCGAGCCGCTATTTTGGACCGGGACGGCCCTGAAGAGGGAGCCAAAAACTTCCGATTTTTCGATACAATTTGCGGCGCCACCCAGGAACGGCAGGATGCCCTGCGAGTTCTTTTGCAAGAAAAGATGAATCTTCTCCTGGTCGTTGGCGGCTATAACAGCTCCAATACTTCCCACTTGGCCGAAATGGGTGAGGTCGAACTTCCCACTTATTTCGTTCGCGGAGCGGACAAGCTGGAAAGCTCACAGCGGATTACTCACTTTAACCTTCACAAGAAGGCGGAGATCACCACCGAAGGCTGGCTGCCGGACGGCCCCATCGTAGTTGGGATCACCGCCGGTGCGTCTTGTCCGAACAACTTGATCGAAGAAACGATTCTGAGAGTCTACGAGCTTCGGGGTGTCAAACCGGAACAAATCAAGGCCGCGAGTGGACGCGAATAGATAAAATTCGACTCGGGATGGACGCGGAGCGAAGAAAAATCCGCCGTCCATAGCTAGCCGGGATGGCTTACGGAATGGCGTTTTAGCGTCTGTCTATCTGCATTCGCGGTTCATTTCTTCACTCCGCGTCCATTAGCGGTTAAGCTGAGTGGGAATGTCCGAGCGAGTTTTGATCGTTGACGGTCACAGCATCATCTTTGCTTGGCCTGAGTTACTGGCCTTGCATCAACGCAAAACGGCTACGGCTCGCGATAGTTTGGTCAAAACGTTAACCGAATATCAGGACACGACAGGCACACACGTAGTGGTCGTCTTCGACGGAAAGGGGACGATGGTTAACCAGATCGATGAACCCGGCGGGATCCAAATCTTCTATTCCAATACCGGACGCACGGCAGACGAAATAGTGGAACGGCTGGTCGCGAAATATGCTAAAGCCTTCTCGATTACGGTGGCCACTGCCGACCTCCTCGAACAACAAACCGTGACTAGTTTCGGCGCTCAACCGATCGGGTCCGAAGGCCTGCGCCGCATGATCCAAGACGCCCAAAACGAGCTCGCAGCTGAGCTCAAACGGCGCAGACGAAACAATCGGTAGCCAAAAACCCAGCGCCCTGGAGCGGAGCCGCTTCGTCGGCTGCCGACGTCGCCTTCACTACTTTGGAAACCGAAGCATTGCCGCCGAACAGTGTCCTAACAGCCGGCTCCCGGAAAACAAGCCCTCGAGTTTCCCTCTGCCCATCGCGCTCAGTTCTTACCACGACAAAAATTCGTGAGCTCAAACAGCCCAGACCAAACAGTTGGCAGCAAAAACCGAGCG
>JAFAVN010000204.1 GCA_019242435.1 Verrucomicrobiota bacterium
GCCCGGCGGGTACTCCAAAAAAGGACGAAGATCACGGTTTGAGGACGTTCAGGACGTCGGAAAACCGAAGGTAGCAGTTATCGAGTCCCCTCTATCCGCTGTTCCCGAGAGGGCTAAATCTATCCGTTGATTGGCTTACGCGTTGGGTTCTGGCATCACGGATCGCGAGGACGCGATCCCTCCAGCCGCTTCGTTACTCAAACCTATATTCTTTCCCCGGTTCGGGAATGATCACCTTTGAATCGGGTAGCCGCTCAGAGATAGTGCGTTTGAACCACTCCAAAGAAGGCGGGTCGCCATGCACCAGGATCACCACCTCAGGCGAGGTTTTTTCAATGTATTCCATTAATAATTCCCGTGGCGCATGCGCGCTGAAATCGAACTCCTCTCTGGAACAGAGCAATCGCAGGTGGTTTCCGCCTTCCTCCAATTGCAACAGCTGTTCGTTTTTCGCCGCCTTTAACCGGCCGCCGGGTGATTCGGGATCGGCGTAACCGACAAAGAAAATTGACTGCTCAGGGCGCTCAAGAAAACGGCTCGCCATCTGGTTGGAAAGCGTATTTTCGGTCATCATACCGCTGGATAGAAGGTACAGTCGATTCCGCTGGATTTGGGTGGTTCCAACCTCGCGTCCGCTGAGGACAAACGGTGTTAGTGTGTCTAACAGCTGCAATCCCTCATAGTTTCGCAGGCACTGCGAAGCTAACTGGTCGTGAACGATGGTCACCTTAGTACTGAGGCCCCCAATGTAGATCGGTGTTTCCAGAAGTAAGCCGCTGGACCGGAACCGGTGCAACATGGTTAGCACTTCCTGGGTCTTGCCCAACGCAAATACCGGGATCAAAACTGAGCCGCCGCGGGCAAACGCTTCCAACAAGCACTTCAGAAATCGGTTCTCTTCGCTTTCGCGCGAATAATTCGGCCTGAGGGCACGATCACCACGGGTGGTTTCAATAATGAGGGCATCGAGCCGCTCTTCCGGAAATTCTGCCCGCTTCTGCAAAGCCTGATCAAAAAAGTTAACGTCGCCGGTATAAAAGATCCTCTTGCCGTCAGCTCGGAAAAGCGCCCCGACAGAGCCTAGGATATGCCCGGCATGAAAAAATTCGAAGCTCATCTCCGGGTCTGACGGTCCCAACCTTTCTCCGTCGATGCTCCATCGCTGTCTAATTCCGACCTCCTGCCACAGCGTTCTAGCTTGGTCTGCTTCTCGATGAGTAAATAACGGGTAACTGGCCACGCCGAGCTCGTCACGCTGCCGGGACATTACGTTCACCGAGTTATGCAGCATGATATCGGTGAGACGCGCTGTAGCTGTCGTCATGAACACTTTTGCCCGAGGTTGGCGCCGCATCAACACTGGCAGAGACCCAATATGATCCTGATGAGCATGGCTGATGATAATCGCGTCTACTTCGCCGTCCCGGATCCGGCGGTAATGCGGCAAAGCTTCTTCTCCCAGCTTTTTGGGATGCAATCCCGCATCCAGGATAATTTTACGACCTTCGATTTCTAAGAAGTAACTATTCGCGCCAATCTCACTCTGGCGCGTCAGATTTATAAACCGCATAGAGCCCGTTAGCCTGCAATCAACAACCGCTTTCGTCCAAGAGCGTGAGATGTGCGGCTGGCCCGCTCCGGACTATAGTGGCTGCTGATTGCAGGCTATTGCAGGTTTTTCCCCTCTTTTCAAGGATTCTTGGCGAAACCGATGCGAGGCCTATGCGTCAAATTACTTCAGAATTTGCGGCAGGGACTCCAGTGATTTTAGCAGTAACGATTTTTCTAACCGATCCGACTCCGGCATTTCCACGATGGCACGTCAGCTGAAAAAAGCAGATTGGGATATCGGCGCCGCGGCCCATTTAGGGGGACGCGCCGGATTCGGAGAACCACCGGACAAACTCGATCGTTGGGCAGCGCAAGGGTTGGAAGCTACGGTACAGGAGCTCCTGCACCCGGAGTCTGCGCCGCCACCGCCACCCGGTTGCGCAGTCCCGGCCCAGTTTGCTTCTCTGCGAGGCCGCGTAAAACGCGCCACCTCGGCCGAAGAAAAACAAGGGGCAAACCGGGCTCTCCAGCAGGCCGTCAACGAACAGCTCTTCAACCTGGTCAGCTGGTGGACAGAGCAGATGGTCACAAGCCAGGCTCCGCTGGTCGAGAAAATGACGCTCTTCTGGCACGGGCATTTTGCTACCAGCGCTGAGAAAGTCAGATCGCCTTACAAGCTCTGGCAACAGAACGAGACTTTCCGAAGCCAGGCCCTAGGTAATTTCGGAACTCTGACTAAAGCGATTTCTCGCGACCCGGCAATGATGGTCTACCTCGACTTGGCATCAAGCAAAGCCGAACATCCAAATGAAAACTTCGCGCGTGAGGTGATGGAATTGTTTACGCTGAGCGAAGGAAATTACACGGAGAACGATATTAAAGAATCTGCCCGCGCCTTTACCGGTTACCGGATCGACCCGGCGACCGAACAGTTCCGATTTGCCCCTCGACAGTTCGATGCCGGCTCCAAAGCCTTCCTGAAGGAGACCGGAAACTGGACCGGTGATCAGATCATCGATATTATTCTCAAACAACCGTCCTGCGCCCGATTCATTACCGCAAAGATCTGGAAATTCTTTGTCTATGATGAACCAAAGCCCGAGCTGATTGATGATTTAGCCGGAATTTTCCGCCGCTATCACTACGAGATACGCCCCTTACTCGAGACCATTTTTAGCTCGGAAGAGTTTTATAGTGAGCGAGCCCGGAACGCGATTGTGAAAAGTCCGGTTCAATATCTGGTGCAGGCCGGACGCACGCTGAATGTTCAAATCCCCACCGGGCGCACATTAATCAATGTCTATCGCCAGATGGGCCAACTGCCCTTCTATCCGCCGAATGTCAAGGGCTGGGATGGCGGCAAAAGCTGGATCAATACCGCTACCCTGGGATACCGATATCAGTTGGCTCGGCAATTAGTTGCCGGTATGACTGTCCGGAATGAACCACGTTCGGCAGCAAGTCCGCAGACCATGAACGCGGCGGATCAACCAGATATCATCCACCTGGCGCCAATACCGATCGAAAAACTGGCTACGGAGCAAGATCGTTCGAATCCGCCGGC
>JAFAVN010000385.1 GCA_019242435.1 Verrucomicrobiota bacterium
TTGGCACCGCGGGCAACTAGATTTTGCTCAAACTGCACCAGATACCTATCCAGGTTGCGGATTGCCTCTGCTTTCACCGCTGCCGCTCGGTCTCGAGCCGATTCCCAGCTTTGGTACCGGATCGCCTGCGTGCCTCGCGTTTTTTCGTAACCTGCTAACGCCTGACGGATTAATTGCCGGTGTTCCAGATCCGCTACCAACCGGGTTGCATCAGCGTTAAATTGGGAAGCAGGGGAAGCCATTAGAGAAGTGATTAGTGATAAGTGTTTAGTAGGAGATCGGGAAGCCTCGCCAAAACGGATTTAAATCTGCGTAATCTGCGGATCATACGTAGTTTGAATTAACGAAAATTCGCTAAGACCTCGGCCAGATGCAGGGTTCTGAGTTTGGAACCTGAGCGTTTCAGCAGACCTTCCAAATGCATTAAGCAACTGGAATCGTTCGAGATGAGGTAATCCGCGCCGGTGTTGCTCGCGAGCGAACATTTGGTTTCACCCATGGCCGTTGAGATCATGGGGAATTTGACTGCGAACAGCCCGCCAAAACCGCAGCAAGTAGTCACATCTTCCATCTCCACCAAAGTGAGCTCCCTAACGTTTTCTAAGAGTCGTCGCGGTTGACTCTGTACGCCGAGTTCTCGCAGACCATGACAACCATCATGGAAGGTCGCGGTTCCCCGGAAACGGCTCCCTAGATCGGTAACTCCGAGCTTGTCTACCAGGAATTCAGAGAACTCAAAGGTCTTGCTTCCCAACTCTCTCGCCGCCGCTTCCTGTGGATCACCGGCGAACAGCTCCCGATAAAAGACTCGCAGCATTGTCGCACACGAGCCGGATGGGACGACCACGGCTTCGGCGCCGGCTAATCGGTGGAGCACTTTAACCGCTATGCTTTTCGCTTCCGGCCAATAACCGGCGTTGAACGCTGGTTGCCCGCAGCAGACCAACTCGTCATCAAATTCGACCTTATGTCCCAGGCGTTCCAACACGCGAACCACACTCAGGCCCACCCCGGGATAAAATTGATCGATATAGCAGGGTATGAAAAGCGAGATTCTCACCGCATAAACGCTTCCGCCAAGCCGCCGTCTACCGCGATGATCTGTCCAGTAGTCTTTGATAGGCGATTCGATAATAACAGAAAATAGGCTTCTGCCTGGTCCTTGGGCAGGATCGGTTCTTTCAATAGGCTCCTCTCCGCATAATACCGGGAAAGTTTCGCCACCAATGACTGAGTTGGTTCGTCTTCCGTAAAAGACACCTGATATTTCGCCAAGGACGAGATAACGCGTTCGCGCGGGAACATGGTACTCCCTTGTACAACGGTAGCCGGAGCAACTCCATTCACCCGGGCTAGCGGCGCTAACTCGATCGCTAACTCTCGTACCAAGTGATTTACCGCGGACTTACTAACGTCATAAGCAAAGCTTCCTTTTTTGGCTACGACCGCGTTCGCACTGGAAGTCAGCACCACCGATCCGGTGAGCTTCTGCTCTCGTAACAGCTTGCCAAATTCGTCCGTTACGACGTAAGAGCCGGTGACATTGATATCCAGAGTAAACCGGAATTTGTCATCCGCGATTCTACCCGAAGAGTCGGGCGGGACGAACACGCCCGCTGTGACGACCAAGTCATCGATACCGCCATAGGCAAGCACTGCTTGCTTGAGAAGATTACGGACACTTTCCCGGCTAGTTATATTTGTGGCCAGGCCGATCGCCGGGCCGCACCGCGAAATGCCGGAGCCGGCTACACCAATCCCCTCGCCCAATTTGCGAATAACTTCGTTTGCCGTTTCGACTGCTGCTTCGGCCGACAGATCCGCCGAGACCACGTGCGCACCTTCGCCGGAAACTCGATGAGATAACTCTTTCCCGATTCCGCTCCCGGCTCCGACAATTAATACGACCCGTCGAGCTAACTCTTTTTCCGGAGGCATCCGCCGGAGTTTGGCTTCTTCCAGTTGCCAGTATTCAATGTCAAACGCCTCCTGAACAGGCAGGGCGATATACGAACTAATGGCTTCGGCGTCGCGCATCACTTCCACCGCGCAATTGTAGAATTCGGCGGTCACCCTGGACTCACTTTTATCCTTCCCCCACGCCGCCATTCCTAAACCTGGAATCAAAACCACAGTTGGGTTTGGATCGCGGATCGGTGGTGAATCCGGCCGGCGGCAATTCTGATAGTACCTCTGATAACTGTCCCGGTAAGCATTCAGTCGTGTGGTTAGTACCGAGCGTAATGCGGCGAGATTCTTCGAGGCCGGATCCCAGTCGACATAAAGCGGTTGGATCTTGGTGCGCAGGAAATGATCCGGACAGGACGTTCCGAGAGCAGCTAACCGGGCAGCATCATGGCTATTAACAAAACGGAGAATGTTCTCATCATATTGCAAAGTGGCGATTAAGCGTTTCGTCTGGCTGATCTGGCCACGCAACCAGGGTAACAGCTCGAACCACCATGCTTCCCGGTCGGTATTGGAGATTGGAGCATATCTTTCTCCACCAAAGGTATTCTCACCTTTATCCTTAGAAGCGATGTACGCAGCCGCTCGTTCGATCAGGCTCAGCGAGATTTCATAACATTCCTTATCGTCATTGGCCCAGTTGATGAGGCCATGCTGCCCCAGAATAGCGCCTTTCGCCTTTGGGAATTGTTCACAAGCTGCTTCTAACCGAAGGCCTAAATCGAAGCCGGGCCGCTGCCAGGGCAGCCAAAATACATCTTCACCGTAAATCTCCCGAGTCAATCGCTCACCATCTTTGGCAGCGGCAACCGAGATGACCGCGTTAGGATGGGTGTGATCGACATGCCGGTGCGGCACGAATCCGTGGAGCGGCGTATCGATAGAGGAAGCCCGAGGATTCAAATTAAACGTGCAATGGGGATAAGCCGCCACCATCGAGTCCTCCACCTCGGTTTTCTGTCCCTTATCAGGAGAGGCCTCATACAGCGATCGGAGCCGTTCGAGCCCTCGCATATACAGGCTCGCAAAATTTTCCTTTCTCGACGTTCGCAGATCGCCACCGGAACCTTTGACCCAAAGCACATCTACCTTCTCCCCGGTTAACGGGTCGACCTGCGAAATTTTGGCAGAGGTGTTACCGCCTCCCGTGTTCGTGATCCGCTGATCCGAACCGAGCAAATTAGATCGATAAATTAAGCGCTCAACCGGGTCTAACGTGTCCGCCTTAGCATCGTCCCATAGGTAATCAACATAGTGTGTCTTCATTGGCTAAATTTCTCATAACGCTGCAGAGCTTCCGCCCATGGTGCTGAGTCAGTCGGCTCAAATTCTTCGATGGTATAAGAGTTGCGAATCACCTCTCTCAAGTCCGCGAGTGATCCAAGATCCCCCGAGGCAACTGCTTGTATCAAAATGTTACCGAGGGCAGTCGCTTCAATCGGGCCGGCGGTCACGGGGATTCCAGCCGCACTAGCAGTGAAGCGATTCAATAGCCGGTTCTGGCTCCCGCCGCCAACGACATGCAGCACTTGAATTTTACGACCAAGCATCGATTGCAACTGAGAGACTTGAAAGGCGTAGCTCAGCGCCAGGCTCTCCAAAATACATCTGGCCAAGGCCGCAGGGGTATCCGGAATTGGCTGACTGGTTCGCTTACAGAAAGCCTGCACTTTTTCGATCATCTGCCCGGGCTTGAGGAATTCGGGCTGATTCGGGTGAATCAGCGACTGCAATGGAGTTGCCGCTTCGGCTTCGCGTACCAGCGCTGGATAATCAATATCCGTGCCGCGTTGCGCCAGTTCTCGCCTGGTCTCCTGGAGAATCCAAAGCCCGAGAATGTTCTTCAGAAAACGAACCGTACCTTCGAATCCGAGCTCATTGGTATAATTGTTCGTGAGACAGCTCTCTTCTAGAAAAGGCTGCTTCAGCTCAACTCCCAGCAGAGACCACGTACCTGAGCTTAGATAAGCCCAGTGTTCGCCGCGAGCAGGCACCGCAGCTACCGCCGCACCGGTATCATGGGAGCAACTGGCGAAAATTGGAAACGATCGCAGATTGAGTCTGGTCGCCAGCTCCGAGCTAAGCAAGCCGATCTTTGTTCCGGACTGAACCACTGGTGCAAAAACGCGTTTTGGTAGTCCTAATAAATCGACCAGCCGATCCGACCAGCGATTCTCGACGGGACTAAAGACTTGAGTGGTGCTGGCGTAGCTTCTTTCCGTGCAGGCTTCTTGGCAAAGCAGGAAATGGACATAGTCAGCAATCCCGAGGAAATGCTTTGCCAACTGCACTAACGGGCGTCGATTCAGCGCATCGTCGAAAAGCTGGTACAGGGTGTTAATCTGCATGAACTGTACCCCCGTTTCTTTGAAAACCAATTCACGGCCGGCTTTCTTTAGAAACCCCGGAAAGGCCGTATCCGTACGCCCGTCTCTGTAATGGAACGGCAACCCCAGCAACGGCTCGGTTTGAGAAAAATAAGCGTAATCGACGCCCCAAGCATCAACGCTCAATCCAGCGACATCGCGGGTCTTTTTAGCAACGGCGCTCAAGCCGTTCTGGATCTCATCATAAAACCTGGGCAAGTCCCAACGGAGAGAGCCATTCATAATTGTCGGGCCGGTCGGAAACCGGTGACACTCTTCCAATCGAACACGGCCTTCTGCTAAGGAACCGAGTACGACGCGGCCGCTCTCCGCGCCGAGATCACAGGCAACAAAATTTTTGGCGCTACTCATTTTGTTGGGGGAAACGGAACGGGTTCATGCCGTGGTCGGTACATCTGTACTCGTACAGTAATACTCCAACGCAAGTCGATTCATCCCGAATGGACGAAATGAGAGAAATCATACAAAAAATGACAAACCCGCTGAATTGACGTAAGCACCCGATTCAGAGCAGAAATTGATCTGACGTCGGCTTGGCGCCCCAGATCGGGAGAAAAAAACTGGCACAACGAAGCAGGTAACGGAGACGAAATACCGGCTTCAGGAAAATTTGGATACCACTGGAACCGCGGCCTTGCCGATAGCAGCCGCGCTCGGAAGATCTTCCACTCTCAAACACAAATCCATGAGTTCCTGAACCTGTTGCCGTCCAAGAATCCCCTCCGCCAGATCCGCAAACTTCACTTTCAGTTGGCCGGTGGTCATTGGCACTTCCAGGCTGCCGACGGCGTGCTCGATGAACTTATGCAATGTACGACCGTCAATTAAAGTAATAGCGACGTCTACCTGCTCCGGCTTGATTGCGGCATCGATAACTGGAACAACCTTGTCGCGCAGGAGGACAATGGACGGGTCGTTAACCGCTTGGTCACTGAATTGTTTTTCGCCGGCTGCGCCTTGAACAATAGCAACCGCTACTGCGTGGTAGATGCTGAATTTCCCTTCGAGGCCAGTCCGGGGGGCCTTCTTTCCAGTTAGCTCGAGCACTAACGGATTTACTCTAAGATCGATCCGCTTAACCTGGTCAGCGGTGACTTTGTCCGCATTGCGCAGTTGGATAGCAGCGTCAATGGCCGGATGCATAACAATACCGCAAGCGAACGGCTTGTAAGTGTTCAAGAGCGCTTCGTAGCGTTTGCCGAGTCCGTCGATTATCTCGCGATAATCCTGCTTGGTTGAGATCGTATTCGCCCAGCCTCGCTTAGCTTCGATCATTTGATTCGAGCTGGTAAAGTTCTTGCCCGCGAGAATCGCCGCAAACAAGCCGTTCGCAGCAGCCCGCCCAGGATTGAAACTCTTGTTCATGGAGCCGAACGATTCTCTCAACCCGACAGGTTGAGAGGCAGCGAGACCTAGCGCCCAAACCATCTGTTGCTCGGATAGAGCCAGCAACTTGCCGGCGGCGGCGGCGGCGCCGAACACGCCCGCTGTGCCCGTGATATGCCAGCCTCGATCGTAGTGGTCCGGATAGACAGCGTTTCCGATCCGGCATTCCGTCTCTATTCCAAGGACCAAAGCATTCAGGAATTCTTGCCCGGACACCGGATGATATTCTGCCAGCGCCAATATCGCCGAAGCGACCGGGCCAGCCGGATGAATGATTGTCTTCAGATGGGTGTCGTCATAATCGAAGATGTGGGAAGAGACTCCATTGACGAAGGCAGCGTCCATGACGTTCAGGCGGTCGTGCCGCCCTAGGATAGTGGCCTGCTCCGGGCCAGAAAAAGGCCGCAGCGCCTCGACGGCAACGTTTACTGTCTCGTGCCGCGAGCCGCCGACAGCCACTCCCACCCAGTTGAGCAGTGTGCGCACTCCCTCCCCTCGTACGCTCTCCGGTAATTGCTCGTACTGCGCTTCCACGATGTACCGTGCGAGCATCCTGGTCACCTCGGGAGCGGGAGTTGGCGAAGGGGTCATGGTCTCGTTGAGGGTAGCATGCTCAGCGCCAATCGATAAGTCTGGAGCCATAACTCCGGCCGCCGCAGCGGTGCTCGTCCAAAGAAAAGTCCGGCGGTCAATATTCATAGGTATCCTTCCTGGGCTTAAGAGTAGCATCAATATCAAGAGCGTGTGAACCCACCAGCGAAGCTGCCACTAATTA
>JAFAVN010000049.1 GCA_019242435.1 Verrucomicrobiota bacterium
ATGACCGGTGCCGCTGTAGTCGCTTCCGGGTATACTCATCATGCGGATCCAGCGACATTTGAAGTGGCCCCGACCGGATTGGTTTTCGACCCAACCAAGAACATTCTTTATGTCGCCTCTACCGGGGACAATGCGGTCTTTGGGGTGAAGGATGCGTTTAATCGGCATGCCTCTGGCGGTCCAGGAAGGCTCGTTTATGCGGACCCGGTGCACTTGCACGGAGCGTTAGCGATGGTCATGGCTCCGAATGGCCATCTGCTGGTCAGTAACAGCGACGAATTTAACCCAGATCCGAATCAGCCGAGCGAGATCGTCGAATTTACCGTTGGAGGTCGATTCATCGGTGAGCTCTCAATGGATCCAAATCTGGGCGGCGCCTTTGGACTCAACATCACCAACGACACCGACGACGCAGTTCGGTTTGCGGCAGTAGACGACAACGCGAACACGATCACTATCTGGAGGCTCAATACCTCAATCCTGGGGAATTCAGATAGTAATTAAATACAAAAGGCCGAATTAGGAAGGAATGGCGTGCCAGGAATCCTGGCACGCCTGTTTTATTGTTCGCAGCGTTTTGCCAGCCTACCCCGGCAAAGAAAGAATATCGAAATCTCGAATCTCAATTTCGAATCCCCTCACATACTAAATTCAATATTCGAAATTCCTCACTGGTTAACGCTTAGTGATTGCCTCACTGATCGCCTTCCAGCGGCACCCGCACCACAATACTGGTACCGTTCTCCGGTTCGCTGCGGAGTTCAAATTCGGCCCCGAGAGTTTTTGCTCTGCTTCGCATATTGGAGAGCCCGAAACCATCTCTATGCGTCCCGTCAGTGTTAACAAAACCGCATCCATTATCGCTGATCTCAAGGACCAAACTCATGGGATGACCAGAAAGGCTGACACTGATCGTTGTCGGCCTGGCATGGCGAGCCGCATTACTGACAGCCTCCTGGGCGATGCGGAGCAGATCCTCCTGGACAGACACTGCTAAGCCTTCCTCGGAAACACCGATTGAATGAAAGTCACAACGGAGCTTTCCCGGAATATTCGAACGCTCGACTAATTTTTGGAGAGAACGGATGAGACCGAGCTCCGTGATAATACTGGGTTGCAGGCTGAAGGCGGACCGGCGCGCCTCCGCTAATCCGAATTGCGCTAGTTCGATAGCCCGGTCGACGTAATTCAGACTGTTGTCACCCCCTCTTTTGATTACCGTTCTAGCCGCACCTAGCTGCATGGAGATGCCGGTGAAAAATTGGGCAAGCGAGTCATGGATCTCGCCTGCCAGTTGGTTCCGTTCCGCTAATACCGCCGATTGTCTGGCCCCTTTCGCTAAGCGCGTGAGCTGAATAGCGAGGCTAGCTTGGCTGGCCAGGGCTCGGGCGATCTCGAGTTCTTCAGGGCGAAATTGCCGGTCCTCGGTAAATCGAAAGGTGACGCTCCCGACCAGTTGACTGACCAGGTTCAGTGGAATGAGCAGTGAGGTTTTTGCCCCGAGGCTGATCAGGTAGGATCGCATCGCATCCGGAACCTCGGTCTCCGCGTCCAAGAGATGCAGGACGACGGCTGGCTGCCTCAACAGATTCAGCTGTCTTTCATCCAGGGGAATGATGCGCAATTCCGACGGATACTTCGCTTCGGCAGGGGTCATTACCTGGCCGTCTTGGAAAACCAGGTCTAAGACTAATGCGTTGTCGTCGAAATCGCATAACCGCAGAATGGATGATGCGGCACCAAGCTGACGCGTCATCGCGCCCATGACTTGACCAAGGAACTGATCTAACTCGGGGACCGAGGCGAGCGCGTCAAGGCAACCGCGGAGGGCCTCATTGGCTTTGGCGAGCTCGGCAGCCCGGTCTCTAGCAGCTTTCTCCCGTTCCTGGGCAAGGGCGGTTTGTTTGGCCTGCTCTGCTAATCTGGCCAACTCGAGTGCTAACGTCGCTTGCTGAGCTAATGATTGAGCGAAATCGAAATCTTCCTGATCGATTTGCCGGTTGCCAGTGAGCCGCACAGAAAGCGTGCCGATCAGTTGTTCGCCGAAGACCAATGGCAGTAACAACAGCGCCCAGATGCCGAATTCATAAAAGCGAGCTCGCTGGGCTGGTGTATAACCTAGTCTCGGATCATTAACGGGATCGTAGTGAAGAAAGGGCCGATTCATCTTGAGTGCGAGCCATTCAGGGTCATCGCTTGCCCAACGCCGAGGCTCTCGAGCATTAGGATGATCCGCGTCCCAGCCCAATACTACGCGACCGTCTTGGCAGACCGAGTGTAAATGGGCGGATCGCCGTTCCACGTCGATGAGCCACAAAGTCGACGAGTGGCCTCCCAGTTGTTCGGTCAGCACCATCAAGACATGCTCAACGAAGCTCTGCAGCTCGTTATCTTGGGCCAACGCATCCAGGCTTTGCCTCAGCACCTCGCTGGCCCGAGCGAGCTTAGCGCTATGTTCGCGGATCTTTTCCTCCGCCTGATTTCGTTCTTGCTCAGCTCGCAGAGCGGCAACGCCATAGGCGATTGTGCTGGCGAGTTCCAAGTACTGTTCGATGGTCGTCTCGTTAAATGTGTTGGGCTCGCCGGCATACAAATTTAGGTTCCCGATCCGTTCTCCGTGAGCGATTAATGGTAACGCTACACAGGAGGCATAATTGCGCGCCATCGCTTCCGTGCGCCATGGACCCAAAATGGGATCAGTGCTGATATCTTTGACCCAATATGGCTTACCCGTCCTAAGGGCGATCCCAGTGGGGCCGCGACCTCTTTCGGTTTCTTCACTCCAGGAAATCTTTGCTTTTTCCACGTAGTCGACGCCATATCCCGCCATGGCGACCGGCTGCACGGACTTTTCCGGATCATCTTCGCAGCGCCCAATCCACACCAACTGGTGTCCACCGAGCTCAACTAAAATCCTGCAAACGGACTGAAAGAGCTCGTTTTCATTGCTGGCATGAACCAGCGCGCGATTGCATTCATACAGAGTCCGGAGAGTCCGGTTCAACCGGTTTAGCTCCCGCTCGTTACTCTGCCCCTCGGGATTACCGTTGCGGCCTGGCTGATTCATATCGCGAGCTAATGTCCTGTCACATAAATAGCTTGGCTTTCGTTACGATCAAAAGGGCTGCCGGCAAACCGGTCCGAGCCGGACTGTCAGTAATGAGGGCGTATATCTGGATTGATACGTAACGAAGAGCAACGCAGCCGCCGGCCCATTTTTCAAGGCCACCCTTCGGGCCGGCGTCAGTTGGCGGCTTTTCTGCCGCCGCTAGCAGATGCGGTCTAATCGATTCTAATCAAACCTCGTTCAGAGGCGATAGCGATTGCCTCGGTTCGCCCGATGGCGTTCAGCTTTTTTAGAATCGATCGCATATGGTTTTTCACGGTGTATTCACTGATGTATAAGGCTTGTCCAATCTCTTTATTGCTCTTGCCGAGGGCCAATAGCCTAAGAATCTCCAACTCGCGCTGGGATAGTTCCGGTTGGCCCATGGAATCGATTAATTTGGCTGCGAGGTCACGAGGTAATGAAGATTTGCCGGCGAAAACGTTCCGGATCGTTTCGCAGACTTCTTCCGGCTCCGCTCCTTTTAATAGATAGCTTTTCGCCCCGGCCGCCAGAGCGCGTCGCAGGTCCTCGGCTTTGGCCGAATGAGTTAATATGACAATCCGTGGGCGGGGCCTGGCTGCCATCAGTTCGACGACAACCTGTATGCCGTCCTTCTTCGGCATTCGTAAATCCAAAATTACTACGTCGGGAGAAAGTTCCTTGTAAAGCCGGCAAGCTTCTTCTCCATCATGAGCCTGACCCACCACTTTCAAGTCTTCTTCCAGGGCGAGGATAGTCGCCAATCCCTCGCGCACTACGGGATGATCGTCTGCGATCAGGATCCGAATCTGCTTTCCCGAAGATCCAGCGGGAGAGGTCATAAGATCGCCAAGCTTGACAACCAACCCAGGGTGCCAGCACCGGGCCCAGGTGTCGAGCGGAAACTGATTTGTCATTTGCGAATTGTTATTCCTTCACGGAATCATGATGAGATAAAGGAGCGCTAAGTAAAAAATGAATTACCGAATACTAGGCAGAACTGGATTGCAGGTTTCAGAGATCGGATACGGGGCTTGGGGGATAGGAAAAGGGATGTGGATTGGTGCATCGGACGACGAATCGGTCAAGGCTCTCAACAAAGCTTTTGATCTGGGGCTGAACTTTGTCGATACCGCTCTGGTATATGGAGATGGTCACAGCGAAGGGTTAGTCGGACAAACCATCAAGAAACGGTCCGAACGGATTTACGTGGCCACGAAAATTCCGCCCAAGAATTATCAGTGGCCCGCTCGGAGCGGAGTACCGGCCAACGAGGCTTTTCCCGCTGACCATGTGATTGAGTCTACCGAGACGAGCTTGAAAAACCTGAAATTAGACTCGATCGATGTGCAACAGTTTCATGTCTGGTCGGACGAATGGGCTGACGAAGGCGATTGGCTGGAGGCGATTCAAAAACTGAAGCGACAGGGAAAGATAAAATTCTTTGGTATCTCCATTAATGATTTCCAACCAGAGAATGCAGTTCGTTTGATTGAAACGGGCGTCCTCGATACGGTGCAGGTTATCCACAACATTTTCGAACAAGCACCCGAGGATAAACTGTTCCCGGCATGTGAACGGCATGGAGTAGGTGTAATTGTCCGAGTGCCATTCGATGAAGGAAGTCTTACCGGAAAAATCACGCCCGAGACGACTTTTGATTCCGCCGATTTTCGCAGCCGTTACTTCCGGGGCGATCGAAAACAGCAGGTATATGAACGTGTGCAGAAGATGGTTTCCGACGTTGGTATAACCCTGGACGAGTTGCCCGAAACCGCGCTGCGTTATGTCCTGAGCCACAAGGCAGTTTCCACGGTAATTCCCGGCATGCGCTCGGTCCGCAACGTAGAACGGAATTGCCAGATCGCGGATGGTAAAGGATTGTCCCAGGACCAGGTGCAAAAGCTGAAGGCTCATCGCTGGGAACATAATTTTTACGGGTAGAGGAGCTTGGCAGTCTCTCGGTGTAGGGCGCGAACGGCCATAACACTCCTCTGGCTCCGCGAATCCAAGCCGGTTGAGCCGGGAGCCCCCCTACCGGCGCTTGGGTTGCTGTCCCCCGGCTATCGTTTGGGCAATCTCT
>JAFAVN010000087.1 GCA_019242435.1 Verrucomicrobiota bacterium
GGCTCCCGGGAATTACCCACCGATTTTCAACCGCCCATCTTCAACCGCCCAAGGGCCATTCCCGGGAGCCGCCTGTTTTTATCCCGATTGAACAGGCATCACCCCACCGCAAAACCAGCCGGTCACGTTTGCCCGCCCCAAAGCGGCTCCCCTCCAGCGCGAGGGGGTCACCCCGCCGCCATTTCCGATCGCCCAGCGCACTTGGAGGGGAGCCGCCTTGGCGTATAAAAACGTGTCCTCGGGGTGTTTGGGCGATTCGGGACAAACAACACCTATAAACAGGCGGCTCCCGGGAATTACCCACCGGTTTTCAACTGCCCAAGGGCCATTCCCGGGAGCCGCCTGTTTTTATCCCGATTCAATAGGCATCACCCCACCGCAAAAACCAGCCGGTCACGTTTGCCCGCACCAAAGCGGCTCCCCTCCAGCGCGAGGAGGTCGCGCCGCCGCTGCTTGCTATATACCCACAACGTCCGCCGCTCCCCTGCTCCCATTCGTTCACGACGTGAACGCGCGTTCTCTGGTCCCCTATCGCCCTGCCACCGTGGTGGCCGTGGCATTGACATCGCCCTCAGCTACCGCCGTCAGTTTCTTGTCTGCTTCGCCTTCTTCTTCCAGCGTTTTCTGAAGCAACTCTGCTACTTCGTGCATACCCAGACGCTTGGCTAACGTCCGCGCGGTCCCATATCCAGCCATCTCGTAATGTTCGACTCGTTGAGCGGCGCCGATCAGTCCGGCGTCGCGAACATCGGGTTGGCCTTTAGCATGGATGAACTGTTCACCTTCTCTGATCAGGCCCTTCATTGCTTCACAGGATTCACCTGTGGCCTTTTCATTCAGTGACTCGAAAACCCGATCGAGTCGAGTTACATGCTCTCTGGTCTGCTCGAGATGGTGGGTAAATGCGTTCTTCAGCTGAGTCGCAGAAGCTGCGTCCGCCATCTTAGGCAGCGCTTCGACCAGCTGTCCCTCCGCATCATGCAAGTCGCGTAGTTCCTCAATCAACAGGTCTCTTACCGACTCCAACTTCATAGATGTTAATCTCATAACCAATTAGTTCGCCGACGGAAACCGCCCCGGTTTGCTGGAGGGATTCCGTCCCCGCGATCCGGTTTAGAAAAAATGATCAGGGGTTATTAACCCGGCTTATTACCTGGCGCGGGGTAGGACGAATGGCGGTTTTCAAAGCGGATCGCGAGGGACGCGATCCCTCCAATGTGCGCACCTGCTCACACCCGGCACGCCCTCCCGTTAAAACTTATATAACTCTACCCGATCCGCTAACAAGCTGCGCAGCGTGTCCGCCTCCTTTTCCAAGCGATCCACCTGCTCACGCAGACTATTGCCATTCGGTTGCGCTCCCTCCGCCTGGGCCTCGAGCATACGCCGGCCAATCTGCGCATTTTCTTCCAACATCTGCAAGGCCGAATAAAGAGTCCGCTCGCTAGCCTCCCAGCAACCATCAAACAAACTGGCTCGAGAATAGGCGTGTCCGACCCGGCAACGATAATGTTCAACCGCTCCATGCGGTAATTTCCAAAGAGGACCTCCACAGCTCGGGCAGGGGTACGGAGATAACTCCGCTAGCTTGGACAGGACGCCGGCCGAATCGCCGGCTTCTATGCTCATTACATTCTCGATTCCGACGCGTTCTTGTTCCAAACGGGTCGGTTTTGCCGGTGGCGTGGTCGAGAACCGGACTAGATGCTTCACCAACGCTTCCGGCGCAGCAATGTGGTCAACCTGCATGACGGCCAGCGCATTTTGAATCATTTCCGGGAAACGAGCCGACGCCGGATCCTGCACCATGGTGATCCCGCCGCAACAGTGAACGTCCCAAAGTCCGGCAACTCCGTCATCCAGAACTCCACTCATCAAGACCGCTACCACGTGCGGACCGTGTGCCCAGGCAGCAGACCGAAACAGAGGATCGATCGCCGGACGATGCCGGTTTTCTTTGGGACCAAAAACCACTCGAATCCGGCTCCGCTCAACCAGCAAGTGAAGATCCGGCCTTGCTGCGTACACTTTGCCGTACTCAATCGGCAGATTGTCCTCCACCACCACCACTTGCAGCTTGGTGTGCCGCTGGAGAACGTCCGGTAAAAGGTAGGGTCCTTTCGCCGAGGTATGGATTACAATAAAAACGGCCGCCGGCAGATCAGCGGGAAGCTGATAAAGTACGGACCGAACCGCCTCGAGCCCGCCGGAGGACCCACCAAGCACAATGATATCATGTCCCGGCCTGATCGAGTCCGGTGGGCGATGCGATAGCCCATTCAATTTTGTCCACCGCCCTGGTCACCGGTGTCTTCGGCAATCGGTTCGTCATTCTGGATCTCAATCGGTTTATCCTTGGTCCCGGCATAAGTCCCTTCCGGCACCACTTTGAATTTAGGATTTTCGGTTTTCTTATCGGATGGCTCCGATTCTTGCGGCCTGTTCATTGTAAATTCCTTTCCCTCTGTACGTTCGTTTCGGAACCAGCCGGAAGATGTCTCAAAATGAATAGTAGCCTCGCGCTGCTAAGGTGAGGCTTCCGGAGCGGCCCAAACTGGCACGCACCCCAATGGCCTGTGAATCGAGATTTCCTACGCTCTTACTCCACCGGGAATAGACACGTCACCACCGTTCCCTTTCCCGGCGTAGAATCGATTTCCAGTTTCCCGGTAATGGCTCCAGCCCGGTACTCCATAGTGCGCAACC